>NZ_JBBAYJ010000006.1 GCF_037153975.1 Aquipuribacter sp. SD81 | reverse complement strand
GGCCTCCGACTTGACGAGCCGCCCCGTGGGTGCGGCGCGGCCGGGCGCGCGGCTGCGTCCCGGGCGCGGCCCGCCTCGACGGCGGCGGGCCCGCGGGTGCTCCCGCCGTCCGGGCCGGTGGGGCGGGAGCGGGCACCGGCGTGCTGGGCGCGCTCCAGCGCGCGCTCGAAGCCCGCGGCGTGGCGCGGGTCGTCGCGCCGGGGAGCCGGCAGGCCGGCCGGGTCGGCGGTGCGCGCGGCCGGGAGCGCGGTCGAGGTGGTGCGCGGTGCGGACACGGGAGTCCCCTCTCAGGCGGCGCGGCGCAGGTCGGCGGTGATCGCGGCCACGTAGGCGCGGGTCTCCGCGAAGGGCGGGACGCCGCCGTAGCGGCGCACGTTGCCCGGGCCGGCGTTGTAGGCGGCGAGGGCGAGGTCGAGCGAGCCGAAGCGGTCGAGCTGCTGGCGCAGGTAGCGCGCCGCGCCGTCGACGGCCTGGGCCGGGTCGCGCGGGTCGACGCCGAGCTCGCGGGCGGTGCCGGGCATGAGCTGCATGAGCCCGACGGCCCCGGCGGGGCTGACGGCGTCGGTGCGCATGCCGGACTCGCGGCGCGCGACCGCCTCGAGCAGCCCGGCGGGCAGGTCGTAGCGGCTGGTGGCGGCGGCGAAGATCTCGCTCAGCCCCTCGCCCTTGGCCCACCCGGGACGCGGGGCGCCGCCCGCGGCCTGCGCCGCGGCGGCGGGTGCCACGGCCGGCGTGGCGGCCTGCGCCGGCTCGGCCGGGACGATGCGGCGGATCGCGGTGATGCGCTCCGGCGCCCACACGTCGGAGACCATGACGTCCTTCCCCGACCGCGGGGCGTGGATCATCTTGCCGTCGCCGATGTAGATGCCGATGTGGCGTCCGCTCGGCGACCGCTCGCTGGAGAAGGCGATGAGGTCGCCGGGGCGTGCCTGGGCGAGCGACGGCACGGCCGTGCCGGCCCGGCGCTGGTCGGCGACCGTGCGGGGCACGTCGACGCCGAGGTCCTTGAAGACCCGCTGCACGAGCCCGGAGCAGTCCAGCCCCTTGCCGGGGTCCGTGCCGCCCCACAGGTAGGGCACCCCGAGGTACTTCCGTGCCGCTGTCACGACGTCGGCGCCGCTCGGCCCGCCCGGGCGGGCGGCGAGGCTCCCGCCGGCGGCGGTCGTGCCGCCGGCGGCCGCGGTGCCGGTCGCGCCCCCGGTCAGCGAGGCGGCGTCGAGGTCGACGGCCACGCCGGGGCCGGCCGAGGCGGGCGAGGTGACCCCGAGCGCCTGGTTCGCCTGGCCCAGGCTCGCGGCGAAGGCGTCGGCGACGAACGGGTCGAGGCCCGCGCGGCGTGGTGCGAGCTGTGCGAGCTGACCGGAGATGGTCGCGATGCGGGACTGGACCTCGGCGAGGGTCACCGGGACCCCTCCTCACGTGAGTAGCGGGTGGACACGACGTCGTCGAGCTCGGCGGCCTCGGCGGCCTCGCGCCGCGTGCGCACCTCGGCGGCGCGGCGCTCCTGCAGCCGCTCGACGGCCCGCAGCCGGATGCGCGCCTGCGCGGTGAGCGCGTGCTCGCGGCCGACGTCGCCCTCGGCGACGGCGAGCAGGTCGTCGGCGCGGGAGAGGTCGGCGAGCAGGCCAGCCCGCCGCGCGAGCGTGAACCGGGGGTCGCCGGCGCTGTCCTGCAGGAAGGGGTCGGAGTCGAGGCGGCCGACGACCTCGGCGCGGGCGGCCTCGCAGCGGGCCCGGACCGCGGCCGCCGTCGCGAGGTTGCGCTCCGCGCTCGCCCGCGCGCGGCGGCGCAGCCCGAGCAGGGCGCGGAGGCTCACGGCGCGACCCTCGCGGCGTCGGCGAGGGCCTGCAGGCCCTGCTGGGTGAGGCCGAGGGGGGCGGGCTCCGCGAGCCCCTGCCGGCAGAAGTCCTCGATCGGTCGCTGCAGGCGCAGCGCCGCGTCGACGTCGGGGTTGGTGCCGGGCACGTACGCGCCGACCTCGACGAGGTCGCGGGCGTCGCGGTGGGCGGCGAGCAGCTGCCGCACGCGGGCGGCGGCCGCGAGCTCGCGCGACGAGGTGACCTGCCGGTCCAGGCGGGAGACGGAGCCCAGCACGTCGACGCTGGGGAAGCGCCCGGCCGTCGCGATGGCCCGGTCGAGGACGACGTGGCCGTCGAGCACGGCGCGGACGTTGTCGGCGACGGGCTCGTTGTGGTCGTCGCCGTCGACGAGGACGGTGTAGACGCCGGTGATGGACCCGACCGGCAGCGGCCCGGCCCGCTCGAGCAGCCGGGGCATCATGGCGAAGACCGACGGCGGGAAGCCGCGGGTGGCGGGGGGCTCCCCGGCGCTGAGCGCGACCTCGCGCTGCGCCTGGGCGACGCGGGTCAGGGAGTCCATGAGGAGGACGACGTCGTGGCCCGCGGCGGCGAAGCCCTCCGCGATGCGGGTGGCGGAGAAGGCCGCCCGCAGGCGGAGCAGGGGCGGGTCGTCGCTCGTCGCGACGACGACGACCGAGCGCGCGAGGCCCTCGGGGCCGAGGTCGTCCTCGACGAACTGCCGCACCTCCCGGCCGCGCTCGCCGACGAGGGCGACGACCGTGACCGTCGCCTCGTTGTTGCGGGTGATCATCGACAGCAGCGAGGACTTGCCCACGCCGGACCCGGCGAAGACGCCGATGCGCTGCCCGCGACCGACGGGGGTGAAGGCGTCGAGCACCCGGACTCCCAGCGGCAGGCGGGTCGTGATGCGGCCGCGCACGAGCGGGCTGGGCGCGCTGGCCTCGACGTCGCCCCACGACTGCACGAGCGGCGCCGGCCCGCCGTCGAGCGCGCGGCCCGTCGGGTCGATGACGCGGCCGAGGAGGCCGGGACCGAGCGGCACCCGGGCGCGGGCGCCGGTCGCGCGGGCGGTGGCGCCCACCGCGAGACCTGCGGTGCCGCGCAGCGGCGTGCAGCTGAGCCGGGTGCCGTGGGCGGCGACGACCTCCGCCTCGACGACGTCGACGACGTCGGGCCGCGCCGCGGAGGCGACCTCGAGGTGGACGGTCTCGCCGAGGGCGGCGCCGAGGCCGTCGACCTCCACGCCGAGCCCGACGACCGCGCTCACCCGGCCGCTGCGCCGGGGCGCGGCGGCGGCGTGCGCGCGGGCGAGGCGGGGCTCCAGCGCGCGGGCGGCGGCCGCGGCGAGGGCGGCGCTCACGCGTCGGCCCCCGTCGGCACGAGGTGGGCGAGGGCGGCGAGCGCGTCGGCGAGCAGGTCGGTGACGGTGGTGGCGCCCGCCCTCACGACGACGTCGCCGTCGGCGAGGGAGGCGTCGGGGACCACGCGGACGCCGGCGGGCAGGGCGTCGGGCAGCAGCCCGGCGCGCTCCAGCACGCGCGCCCCGGCCGGGGACAGCCGCGCGACGACGCCGTCGCGCTCGGCGGCCTCCCCCGCCACGGCGACGGCCCGGACCAGGCGCGCGCGCAGCGCGTCGGCGCCCGGGGCCGCCTCGAGCACCGCGTCGTGCGCGAGCCGGGCGGCGGCGGCCGCGACGACGTCGACGAGGGCGTCGACGTCGGTGCGGGCGCGCTCGGCGCGGTCGGTCTCGGCCCCCCGGAGCGCGAGCAGCAGGTCGAGCAGCCGGGCGCGGTCGCGCTCGGCCTCGGCCTCGCGGGCCGCGCGCCGGCGCGCCTGCTCGAGGAGCGCGGCCTCGCCCGCGCGGCGCAGGCCCTCGGCGTAGCCGGCCGCGTAGCCGGTGGTGAAGCCGGCCTGGCGGCCGCCGGGCGCGGTCGCGGGCAGGCGGCCCGGCGCGAACGGCTGCACGACGGGTTGCACGGCGGGCTGCACGGCCGGCTGCACGGCCGGCTGCACGGCCGGAGCCGGCGTGAGGACGTCAGGACACATACTCGTCGTCCCCACCGCGGCGCACGACCAGCTGGCCGGACTCCTCCAGCGAGCGGATGACCTGGACGATGGTCGCCTGGGCCTCCTCGACCGCGCTGACGCGCACCGCGCCCATGACCTCGATCTCCTCGACGAGGTCGGCGCGGGCCCGCTCCGACACGTTCTGCAGGACCTTGTCCCGCACGTTCTGCGCGACGCTCTTGAGCGCGGTCGCGAGCACGACGGAGTCGACCTGGCGCAGGACCATCTGCACCGCGCGGTCCTCGAGCCCGACGATGTCGGCGAAGACGAACAGGCGGGCCTTGACCTCCTCGGCGAGGGCGGCGTCGGTCGCCTCGAGGCCCTCGAGGATCGACTTCTCGGTGGCGGCGTCGGCGCGGTTGATGACCTCGACGAGGGACTGCACGCCGCCGGTCGCGGTCTCGGTCTGCGACTGGGGCAGCACCGAGGAGGTGCGCGCCTTGAGGACGTCCTGCAGCGAGGACAGGGCCTGGGGGTGGAAGCGGCCGGTGGTGGCGATGCGCCGGGCGACCGCGGACTGCTCGGTGGGCGACAGGCCGGCCATGACGACGGAGGCCTGGTCGGGGCGCAGGTGGACGAGGACGGCGGCGAGGGTCTGCGGGTGCTCGCCGCGCAGGATGCTCATGAGCTGCTGCGGGTCGATGTCCTGCAGGAACTTCAGCGGCCGCTCGGCGACCACGGAGGCGATGCGGCGCATGACGTCGCCGGCGTCGTCCTTGCCGAGCGAGCGCTCGAGCACGTCACGGGCGAAGCCCTCGCCGCCGGCACCGACGACGCCCTGGCGGACGGCGAGGGAGTGGAACTGGCTGAGCACCTGCCCGGCGACGCTCGGCGGCACGTCGCGCAGCCGGACGAGCTGGGCGACGAGCTCGTCGAGGTCGGTGCCCTTGAGGTGCTTGAGCACCGTCGCGGCGCGGTCCTTGCCCAGCATGACGAGCAGGACGGCCGCCTTCTGCAGCCCGGTCAGGTCCGGGCCAGGCGGGACCGCGACGCTGCCGGCGGCGGCCTCGACGGCCGCGACGGCCTGCTCGACGCCCGTGGCGTCCATGACGGCGGTGCTCACGAGGTCCTCCGGTCGGCGAGCCAGGAGCGCAGGAGCTCTGCGACCTCCTCGGGCTCGCGGTCGACGAGCTCGATGACCTCCTCGCGCTGGCGCGAGAGGGCGTCGAGCTGCTCCTGCTCGGGGTCGGGCGCGGCGGGCAGCGCCTCGCGGGGGGCGGGCACGGGCGGCAGCGCCGCGGCCTCGGCGTCGAGGTCGTCCTCGACCGGGGCGTACAGCCCGAGGTCGACCGGCTCGGTCCTCCTGCGGCGCCGGGCGCCGAGGATGAGGGACAGGATGACGACGAGGAGCACGAGCCCGCCCAGCGCGGCGGTCCAGATGGTCTGCTGGGTGCCGGCGGCCGCCTCGGCCTCCTTCGCCGCCTCGAGCTCCGCGGCGACGGCCTCCGCGCTGGAGGTGTCGAAGGGCAGCTGGGTGACGGCGATCTGGTCGCCGCGGGCCGGGTCGAGCCCGACGGCGGCGGACACGGTGTTCTGCAGCGCGAGCATGTCGGTGCGGGCGACCGCGTCGCGGTCGACGACAACGGAGACGTTGAGCTTCTGCACCGCGCCGGGCGCGGACTGCACCTTCTCCGTCACCTTGCCGACCGCGTTGTTGACGGTGTTCGAGCCCTTCTCGTACGAGGACTCGGTCCCCGCCTGCCCCGCGACGGTGCCGTTCGGCACGACGATGTTGTCTGGCCCGAGGACGCCTGCCTCGATCGAGCCGCCGTTGCCGCCGGTGTACGTCTCGGTCTCGGTGGTCTCGCTGAGGGGCGGCACGCCGTCCTCGGCGATGAAGCGCTCGGTGGTGGTGTCGCGGCTGTCGGCGTCGAGGTCGGCGGTGACGGTGGCCACGGCCTTCCCCGGGCCCACGACCGTGTCGAGGAGCTGCTGGAGGCTCGCGGCCACCCGCTGCTCGTACTCCACGGTGAGGTCCGCGGCGTCCGCGCCGCCGGCGCTGCCGGAGCCGCCGGGGGCGGCGGTGAGCAGGGTGCCCTCGCCGTCGACCACGGTCACGGCCTCCGGCGTCATGCCCTCCACGGAGCTCGACACGAGGTTGACGACGGCCTGGACCTGGCCCTTCTCGAGGGTCCGGCCTGCGGCGGTCTCGACGAGGACGCTCGCGGTGGGCGCGTCGTCGGCCTCGAGGAAGACGTCCTTCTCGGGGATCGCGAGGTGGACGACGGCGGCGTCGACGCCGTCGATCGCCTGGACGGTCTTCGCGAGCTCGCCCTCCATCGCGCGCTGGAAGGCGACCTTCTGCTGGAACTGCGAGGCGGTCACGCCCTGCTCGTCGAGCAGCGAGTACCCGGCCGAGTCGCCGGAGGGGAGGCCGGCCGCGGACATCTGCAGCCGCTGCTCGTACACCTGCTCGCTCGGCACGAGGATCGTGCCGCCGCCGTCGGCGATGCGGTAGGGGACGCCCGCGGACTGCAGCTGCTCGACGACGGCACCGCCGTCGGCCCCGGACAGCCCCGTGTAGAGCGGGCCGTAGCTGGGGGTGCTCTGCCACTGCAGGAAGGCGGCGCCGCCGGCGACGAGGGCGACGAGCACGACGACGGCGATGGTCTTCTGCGCCCCGGGCAGGTCGCCCCAGGCGGCGCGGGCGCGGCGGGCCTGCTGGGTGGCGAGCACCCGGGGGTCGCCGCTGACGACCTGGCCCTCGAGGCCCTGGCCGGCGCGGGAGCGTGGGCTCACAGCTGCATCCTCATGATCTCGGAGTAGGCCTCGACGGCCTTGTTGCGCAGGGCCACCGTCATCTGCGTCGCGAGGGTCGCCTCGGTGGCGGCGATCGTGTACTGGCTCGGGTCCTGCAGCCGGCCGGTGACGGCCTTGACGGCGAGGTCGTCGCTCGTGGCGTGCAGGCGCTGCAGGTCGGCGAGGCGGCCGACGGCCGAGGCGCCGAGGCCGCCGCCGGTCGCACCGGCGAGCGCCGCGTCGAAGCGGGCCGCGTCGGCACCGTCGGCGGCGCCGGCGGGCAGCGCGGGCAGGGCCGGGGACAGGCCGGCGACGGGGGCGACCCCGGCCGAGCCGGCGAGGCCGGTCCCGACGGGGCTCACGGGCTGGACGCTCACATCTGCCTCCCGATGTTGACGGCGGCGGCGTAGGCGTCACGGGCGCGGTCGACCACGGCGAGGTTCGCCTGGTAGCCGCGCTGGGCCATCATCAGCTGCGTCATCTGGCTCCCCAGGTCGATGTCGGGCAGGCGGACGTAGCCGCCCTCGTCGGCGAGCGGGTGGTCGGGGGCGTAGACCATGCGGCCCTCGGCGCTGCCGAGGCGGATGCCGCCGACCGTCACCCCGCCGATCCCGGGCTCGAGCTCGGTGGACCGGGCGAGGACGTAGCGGGCCTGGAAGGCCGCCTCGTCCGTCCGGCGGACGGTGTTGATGTTGGAGATGTTGTCGCTGACGGCGTCGAGCCACTTGCGGTAGACCGCGACGCCGGAGCCGGCGACGCCGAAGACGGGGAACGTGGTCACGGCGCGCTCAGCCCTGCGTCCGCAGCGCGGCGCGCACGATGTTGAAGCGGTCGTCGACGGCCCGCAGCGCGAGCTGGTAGCGCAGGCCGGTGTCGAGGGACTGAAGCGTCTCGGTGTCGAGGTTGACGTTGTTGCCGTCGAGGCGCGTCGGCTCCAGCGACAGCGCCTGGGTCCAACCGGTGCGCGCGCGCGAGCCGGAGCCCGCGGCGGCGGCGACGGCGTCCTCGAAGGCGACCCGGCGGGCCTGGAAGCCCGGCGTCTGGATGTTCGAGATGTTGTCGGCGATCGCGCGGCTGCGTGCGCCCAGTCCCTCGACGGCGCTGCGCAGCGCGGCCGACGTCACGGAGGCGATCTCGGTCACGGTGGCTCCCTCAGCACGACCGCGACCCCCGGAGGGGTGCGGTGCTCGGCTGGCCTGTCCGTGGCCGGTGCGGGGCACGATCCGTGCGCCCCGTTCTGGTGCGAGGTGTGTGTCGTCCCGACCGCCCGGGCGGTTCATGGGCCGAACGGGTGACGCTGCGGGGCCGCCCGGGCGGTCCTCCGCGACGGCCGCCTCAGAAGCGGGCGTCGACGTACATCGGGCGCGGCTGGTGGTCCACGAGGCGCCCGACGACGTCCTGGTGCCGGCGCGAGGCCGTCATGGCGGTGCCGAGCCGGCCGGTGACGGCCAGCTGGCGGTCGAGCAGCACCTCGGCCCGCTCCTTGAGCGAGGCCGGCAGCGGCCCGAGCGCGGGCGGCGTCCAGCCCCCCGGCGGCACTGGGTCGGGTACGCCCTCCGCGGAGTGCAGGGCCCGCAGCAGCGCCTCGGCCCGCTCGACCTCGAGCTCGAGGTCGTCGAGGGCGGCGTGCCACGCGGCGGTGAAGTCCGCGCCCGTGGACGGTCGCGCCGTCCCGGCGGGCCCGACGACGCCGCGCGACAGGGCCACGGTGGCCGTCAGCCGACCGCGCCGACGCGCGGCGACGGGACGCCGGCGACCGGCACCTGTGCCGCGGCCTCGCGCCACGCCTCGGCTAGGGGCTCCACGACGGAGCGGCACTCGCGCGTGCGCTGGGGCGAGCGCTCGACGTTGGCGCGGACGAGCTCGGCGAGCAGGAAGGTGTAGATGCTGAGCAGGCGCGGACCGCCGCTCCACGCGTCGACGTCGAGTGAGCCCGCGAGCTCGCTGACGATGGCCTGGGCGTGCACGAGCTGGGCGGTCGCCTCGAGGTGCTGCCCCGCCACCTGCGCCTCGTGCGCGCGGTCGAGGTCGAGCAGGAGGCGGTCGTACAGCCGCACGAGCAGCTGAGCGGGCGTCGCGGTCGTGACGGCCGCCGCCTTGAACTGGTCGATGCGAGCGGTGGCGGTGCGGCCGAGGCTGTAGCCGAAGGCGGCGGCGGTGGTCACGAGGAGCTCCCGAGGCTGGCGTTGAGGCCGGCGATCTGGCCGGAGAGCCAGGTGGACTGCGACTGGAGGCGCCCGAGGGAGACCTCGAGGGCGGAGAACTGCCGCTGCAGCGTCTCGCGGCGCAGCTCCAGCCGCCGGTCCCACGACTCGATCTGCGCCTGCAGGTCCTTGGTGCTGCGCTCCCGGCCCTGGATGGCGGCGGTGAGGAGGCCGTCGGTGCCGGTCGCGCTCGTCACGACGTCACGCAGGCGCGAGCCGATGCCCACCGACGCGTCCTCGGGCGCGACGAGCCGGCGGACGAGCGCGGGGTCGGCTGCGAGCGTGTCCCGCAGCTTCGCCTCGTCGAGCACGAGGCTGCCGTCGCGCGTGGTCTGGATGCCGATGGCGGCGGCGTTCACGTCGCCGAGCGCGGCGGAGAAGGCGCCCTGGATGCGGCCGGTGAGCCCGCGCACGAAGGAGTCGGAGGCGAGGGGCCCGCGGGTGCCGCCCGGGTTGGCCGCGGTCTGCTTGCGGGCCTCGGCGATCGCGTCGTTCGCGGCCGTCACGAGCGCCTTGACGGCGTCGACGGTCGCGGCCGGGTCCGCGCTGACCCGCACGGTCGAGGTGCCGACGGCCTGCAGCGTGACGTCGACGCCGCTGACGAGGCCGGTGACGGTGTTCGTCGAGGAGGTGCCGCTGATCCCGTTGACGCTGTAGAGCGCGTCCACGCCGTCGGCGCTGGTGCCGCCACCGGTGACCGAGGAGCCGTCGAACCGCTGCGGGGCGGCGGCGCCGGTGTCGGTGGCGAGGACCTGCAGGCGGTAGCTGTTGTCGCCGACGCGGACCGCGACGGCGCGCAGCCCGAGGCCCTCGGCGTTGTTGATCGCACCCATGACGTCGCGCAGCGTGCCGGAGGCGGGCTGCAGGGTGCGGGCGGTGCCCGAGGCGTCGACGACCTGCAGCGACTCGCTCGGCACGACGACGTCGTCGAGCCCGGTGGCCTGCGCGCTGGTCCACGTCCACGCCGTGGCGAGGCGGTCGACCGTCACGGTGGTGGCACCCGGCAGCGCGCCGTTGCGCGCGGTGGCCGTGGCCGCCTCGCCCGTCACCGTCGAGGTGGTGGCGTCCCACTTCGCCGCACCGACCGTGAGGGCCGACGCGGCGTCGTCGAGCTTCTTGAGCGCGCTCGACACCGACTGCAGCGCCTTGACGTAGGCGCCGTTCTCGTTGACGCGCACGCGCAGCTGCTGCTGCGGGATGGCCTCGATCTGCATGAGCTGCGACACGAGCGTCGAGGTCTGCAGACCGCTCACGAGGCCGTCGACGGCGAAGCTGCTCACGGCGGGCTCCTGGGCTCGGGTGCGGGTGGACGGGGGCCCCTACGCCGACCGCCGGGAACCGTGGTGTCGGTTCCCGGCGGTCGGTCGTGGGGCTGCTGCTACCGGAGGGTGACCGGGGTCAGCGGAGGAGCTGCAGGACGCCCTGCGGGGCCTGGTTGGCCTGCGCGAGCATGGCGGTGCCGGCCTGCGAGAGGATCTGGCTCTTGGTGAAGCTCACCATCTCCAGGGCCATGTCCGTGTCGCGGATCCGGCTCTCGGAGGCGGTCAGGTTCTCCACCGCGACGTTGAGCGACTTGATGGTCGACTCGAGGCGGTTCTGCGAGGCACCGAGGTTGCCGCGCTCGGCGGAGATGGCGGTGATCTGGGCGCTGATCAGGTTGATGTCCGCGGTGGAGCCGACGCCACCGGTGTTCGCCCCGGCCGCCGCGGTCAGCACACCCGCCGCCGCCGTCAGGTCGATCGTGGTGAGGTCGACGTTGAGCTGCTCGGTGGAGCGGGCGCCGGTCTGGAAGTTGAGGTTGGCGGTGCCGTCGAGCAGCTGCACGCCGTTGAAGTTCGTGCGGGTGCTGATGGCCCCGATCTCGCTCGCGAGGGCGGTGAGCTCGGCGTTGATGGCGTCCAGCGAGTCCTGGTTGTTGCTGCCGTTGGCGGCCTGCACCTGCAGGTCGCGGCCGCGCTGGAGGATGGAGTGGACCTCCTGGAGCGCGCCCTCCGCGGTCTGCACGACGGAGATGCCGTCCTGCGCGTTGCGGACGGCCTGCTTGAGACCGCCGACCTGCGAGCGCAGGCCCTCGGAGATCGCGAGGCCGGCGGCGTCGTCAGCAGCGCGGTTGATGCGGAGACCGCTCGACAGCTTCTCGAGCGACTTCTCCATGTTGCCCTGGTTGACGGACAGGTTGCGGTAGCTGTTGAACGCCGCGATGTTGTTGTTGATCTGAAGACCCATGGTCTGTGTGCTCCTCCGTGATGGATGGTGGTCGGCCTTCCGTGGCCGAGTTCAGGATCGGCGGGCGATGCCGCGACCTGAGGTCTGAGGGGAAGTTGTGGCGCCCGTCACCCGATCGCCGAGAGGCGGCTGGTGAGGGGGGCCTGGCGCTGGCGCGGCAGGGCCGTGGCGCCCACCGGCGCGAGGCCGGTGAGCACGCCGGCGCCGAGGCGGACGCTCGCGCGGACATCGGCCGACGCCGCGACGGCGGCGACGTAGGCCTGGGTGCGCGCCGTCGCGTGGGCGACCTCGACCGGCTCGGCCTGGGCGGCCATGACGGCGCGGAGCATGGCGATGCCCTCCGCGCGCAGCTGGGAGACGCGCGACTCCGTGACGCCGAGGCGCGCGGCGATGTCGGCCATCGGCTCCTCGTCGAGGTAGTGGCCGCGCACCGCCTCCCGCACGCGCTCGGGCAGCAGGTCGACGGCCCGCAGGAGCGCGCCCACGTGCTCGGCGGCGACGACGTGCTCCTCGGGCGAGCGCGAGGGGTCGGCGACGGTGTCGTGCACGGTGTCGCCCGCCTCGCGTGCCTCGTCGAGGCTCGACAGGTACGCGCGGTGGGTCTCGGCGCGCACGCGGTGCACGTGGTCGGCGGCGACGCCCATCGCGTCGGCGAGCTCGTCGGTGCTCGGCGTGCGCCCGAGCGCCGCGGTGAGGTGCTCGGTGGTCTGCTGCGCGTGCCGCGCGCGCGAGCGGGCGCCGCGCGAGGCCCAGTCGGCGGCGCGCAGCTCGTCGACGATGGCGCCGCGGATCCTCGTGCGGGCGTGCGCGGAGAAGGGGACGCCCGTCTCGGGCCGCCAGCTGCGCGAGGCCTGGACGAGCCCTTCGACGCCGGCGCCGGCCAGGTCGTCGCGGTCCACGTGGGCCGGGACCCGGCTCATCACCTCGCCCACGCAGTGGCCGACCAGCGGCAGGTGCGCGAGGACGAGGGCGTCGGGGTCCGTCGGGCTCCCGGACCCGGCGTGGCCGGTGGTCGCGGCGGCGGAGGACGTGATCAGCACGGGTCCGGTGTCGTCGGGCACCTGAGGCCCCTTGAGGTTTCCCACCCGTGCGGACCACCGTTGCGCCGATCGGGTGACGGCGGGGGCCGACCCGGACGGATCGGGCGGAGGACCTCAGGTGATCTCCGGGTCCGCCGAACCGGAGGGCGTGACGGAACGGCCGTCGCACCGAGGAGGACGTCGTGGCGCTCGCAGACTTCTGCCGCATCCTGTGGCGCGAGCGGGAGCTGCTCGAGCTGCTCCTGTTCAAGCTGGAGGAGGAGCAGCTCGTGCTCGCCTCCGGCCGCAGCCGCTGGCTCGCCCACGCGACGCGCGAGGTGGAGGCGGTCCTCGACCAGATCCGCGAGTCGGAGAAGGTCCGGGCGCTGGAGACCGACGTCGTCGCGATGGACCTCGGCCTTCCCGCCGGGCCGTCGCTCGCGCACCTCGCCCGGGTCGCCCCGGAGCCGTACTCCGCGATGCTGCTGGGCCATCGCGAGGCCTTCCTCGCCCTCACCGCCGAGATCACCGAGCTCGCGCAGGCCAACCGGCGCCTGCTGCACGAGGGCATGGTGAGCCTCAGCGAGGCGCTCGCGGCCGTCGAGGAGCCCGCAGGCACGTACGGCCCCGGCGCCGCCCGGAACCTCCCCCGCCAGGGCGCGGGCCGGCTCGTGGACGAGGCGCTCTGATGTCGTCCTTCGCCGGGCTGCACACCGCCCTGTCGGGTCTGGTCGCTCAGCGCTACGGCCTCGACGTCACCGGCGCGAACGTCGCCAACGCCAACACGCCCGGCTACTCCCGCCAGCGCGTCGTCATGGACCCGAGCACGCCCGTCACCACCGGCACCGCGCTGTTCTCGCGCTGGGACGGTCCGGGCACGGGCGTGCGGGTCACGGACCTGCAGCGGGTCAACGACGAGCTCGTCACGCAGCGGGTCCGGCAGGAGACGTCGACCGCGGCGTTCATGGACGTCGACCGGGCCGCGTGGTCCCGCTTCGAGGTCGCCCTCGGCGAGCCCGGCGACACCGGGCTCGCCGCGCGCCTGTCGACGTTCTGGTCCTCGTGGCAGGACCTCGCCAACTCCCCCGGCACCGCGGCCGCCCGCTCGCAGGTCCTGCAGGCCGGCGCCGCCGTCGCCGACACGCTCCACGGGCTCGGCGCCGCCGTCACGCAGGCGTGGACCGACGCGCGCGCGCAGGTCGGCCAGCTGCTCGGCGAGGTCGACGCGACGGCCCGCGCCGTCGCCGACCTCAACGCGGCCATCCGCGACGCCACGGCGGCGGGCGGCAGCGTCAACGAGCTGCTCGACCAGCGCGACCAGCTCGTGCTGCGCCTCAGCGAGCTGACCGGCGCCACCGCCCGGCCGGGTGACCTCGGCACGGTCGACGTCTTCGTCGGCGGCACCGCCGTGGTGCGCGGCGACCGCACGACGGGGCTGTCGCTGTCCGCGGGTGCGGCCGGCAGCATCGACGAGGTGCTCTCCGGTGGCGCGGTCTCGGTGACCGGCGCCGCCGGTGCCCCGGTCGACGTCCCCGGCGGGCGGATCGGCGCGCTGCTCGACAGCCTTCACCGCACGTGGCCGGGCGTCATGCAGCGCCTGGACGCGACGGCCGCCGACGTGGCCAGCCAGGTCGACACCGTCCACTCCACCGGGCTCACCCAGGACGGCACGGCGGCGGGCGCGTTCTTCACCGCCTCCGACGGCGGTCCCGTGACCGCCCGGTCCATCACCGTCGCGGTGACCGACCCCCGCGACGTCGCCGCCGCCTCCGGTGGCGCCGGCGCCCTCGACGGCTCGCTGGCCGACGCGCTCGGCCGCATCGGTCAGGGCCCCGGCTCCCCCGACGCCGCCTGGCGGCAGCTCGTGGGCGACGTCGGGTCCGCCGCGCAGGCGGCCGAGCGCCGCTCGGACTCGCAGAAGGTCGTCGTCCGCGACGTCACCGCCGCCCGGGAGGCCGTCTCCGGGGTCGACATCGACGAGGAGCTCACCAACATGGTCATGTTCCAGCGCGCCTACGAGGGCGCGGCCCGCATGCTCACCGCGGTCGACGAGGCGCTCGACACCCTCATCAACCGCACCGGGGTGGTGGGTCGCTGATGCTGCGGATCACCCAGCGGTCCATGGCGGACGGCACGTACGCGAACCTCCAGGCCTCGCTCGCGCGGAGCGCCTCCCTGCAGGAGCAGCTGTCGAGCGGCAAGCAGGTGGCGAAGCCCTCCGACAACCCGACCGGCGCGACCGACATCCTCCAGCTGCGCGCCGAGCGCAGCGCCAACGACCAGTACCTGCGCAACGCCGACAACGGCCTGTCGTGGCTCGGCACGGCCGACACGGCGCTGCAGCAGACGAGCGCGGCCGTGCGCCACGCCCGCGACCTCACGGTGCAGGGCGGCAACGGCTCGCTCAGCCAGACCGGGCGCGACGCGCTCGCGAAGGAGCTGCGCCAGGTGCGGGACTCGCTCGTCGAGCTGGGCAACACCCAGTACCTCGGCCGGCCGGTGTTCGGCGGCACGACGGGCGGCGGGACCGCCTTCGACGCGACGGGCACGTACGTCGGTGACACCGGCACCGTGCAGCGGCGCGTGGGCGCCGACTCGACGGTCCGCGTGGACGTCGACGGCCCGGGCGCCTTCGGCTCCGGCGCCACGAGCGTGTTCGCCACGCTCGACGGCATCATCGCCGACCTGGAGTCCGGGGGGTCGCCGACCGCGCGGCTGGCGGCGCTCGACACCGCCCACGAGCGCGTGCTCGGGGCGCTCGCCGACGTCGGCGCCCGGACCAACCGCATCGAGACGCTGCAGGCGAAGGGCACCGACGCGGCCGTGTCGCTGCGCTCGGCGCAGTCGCAGATCGAGGACGTCGACCTGCCGAAGACGATCCTCGAGCTGCAGCTGCAGTCGACCGCGTACCAGGCGGCGCTCGGCGCGACCGCCCGGGTGCTGCAGCCCACGCTGCTGGACTTCCTCCGGTGACGGTCACGGCCGCGCCCGGCAGCGCTTTGACCGGCGGTGGGGACGTGGGATTGGGTGGTGCCGTGAGCGAGGGTCGCGCGGTCCGCTTCGTCGTGCCCCTGCCGGGCCTGCCCGGCCACGTCGAGTACGCGCTCGACGGGCTCGAGGCGACGGGGACGCTGTTCTCGCTGCGCTCCGCCGACGACTCGGTGTCTCTGCTGCTCGCGGCGCCGTGGGCGTTCTTCCCGGACTACGCCCCGGTGCTGTCCGACGAGGACGTCGACCTGCTCGGCCTCGCCGGCGCGGAGGACGCCCTGCTCTTCGTGGTGCTCACCACGGCGGAGTCCGCGGCGGCCTCCACGGCCAACCTGCTCGCCCCCGTCGTGCTCAACCAGCGCACGGGCGCCGCCATGCAGGTCCTCCTCACCGGCAGCGACCTGCCCGTCCGCGCCCCCCTCGCCGCCTGACGCCCCACCCGGTCCGCGGCACCCCTCCCCTGGCCTCGCGCCCAGGCCGTACGGGTGTCGTCGGCCGGTGGTGGGCGGCCCGGCGAGGACCGGGGTGGGGGTGCGCACGCTCTCGACGAGGGCTGGGTCCGGCCCGTCGACACGCCGACGCCGCCGTTCCGGAGCCAGCACTCGTGCCCGCGCGACGAGTGCTGGCTCGTGGACGCCTCCGACGGCGTGTCGCACGTCCCGAGCCAGCCCACGTCGTGAGCGCGCGGACCCCCACTCAGGTACGGGGCGGCGGCACGGCGCGAGGCGCCCGCAGCCGGCCCTCGCCGGCCGCGGGACCGGGTCAGGCGTCGGTGCGGGTGACCTTGCGCAGGCCGCGCGGCGCGTCGGGGTCGAGGCCCAGCACGCGGGCGGCGCGCTCGATGGCGAGCTGCATCGGCACGACGAGGCCGAGCGGGGCGAGCGCCTCGGGCAGGCGCGGGCCGGCGACCGGCACGTCGACGGCGTCGGCGAAGGCCGCGTCCCCGCCCACGCCGACCGTGCGGGCGCCGCGGGCCCGCAGGTCCGAGGCGAGCTCGGTCATCGCCCCGACGAGGGGGCCGTCGCCGGCGCTCACGAGGACGGCGAGCACGTCGTCGTCGACGACGGCGATCGGCCCGTGGCGCAGGTCGGCGTACGACAGGCCGCGCACGGGGCGCAGGCACGTCTCCTCGAGCTTGAGCGCGACCTCGAGCGCGGTGCCCATGGCCATCCCGCGGCCGCTGACCAGTGGGTGCCGCGACGCGCTGAGGGCGGCGGCGGCCTCGTCGACGCCCTGCTGCTCGTCGACGAGGCGCTCGACCTCGGCCGGCACGCGCGCGATGTCGGCGTCGAGGGCGGAGGGGTCCGGGGCCAGCGCCGTGCCCAGCACGACCATGGCGGCGAGCTGCGAGAGGTAGGACTTCGTCGCCGGCACCGCGAGCTCGGGCCCGGCCTGGGTCTGCAGCGCGAGGTCGGCCGTGCGCAGCAGCGGTGAGCCGGGGACGTTCGCGACGGCGACCGTCGCGGCGCCCTGCCGGGCCGCCCACGCCTGAGTCGCGACGATCTCCTCGGTCGCGCCCGACTGCGACACGCACACGACGAGGGTGTCGTCGAGCGCGAGGGGCGCACCGGCCGGGCGGCCGTCGTCAGCCGGCGGGCCGTAGTGGGTGGCGAGGCTGGGGGCCGCGAGGGACGCGACCACGCCGGCGTGCGCGCCGAGCAGGTAGCGGCCGTAGACGGCGGCGTTGTCGCTGGAGCCGCGGGCGACGAAGAGCACGTGCCGGCGTCCGGCGAACATCCGGCGCAGGTCCTGGCGCAGCGGCAGCAGCGCGTCGAATGTGGCGGCCACCGCGTCGGCCTGCTGGGCGACCTCCCGCGCCATGTGGGTCTGCCGCTCGGCCGCCGTGCCGGCCCCCGTCCGCGACGCCCCCGAGCCGCTCACCCCTCGACGACCCGGACCGCGACGACGTCCTCGATGACGGGGTTGCTCAGCAGCGTCTCGGCGGCCTCGCGGACCCGGGCGAGCGTCGCCTCGTCGGTGTCGTCGACGGCGACCTCGAAGCGCTTGCCCTGCCGGACCTCGCCGAGCCCGTCGACGCCCATGCGCCCGAGCGCCTGCGTGATCGCGGTCCCCTGCGGGTCGAGGATCTCCGGCTTGGGCATGACCTCGACGACGATGCGCGGCATGGGCGCGAGCCTATCGGCGGGCGGGCGAGCCGGTCCCCGCCGCCGGGTCGTCGTCGACGAAGGGCTCGAGCGAGGGCAGTGCCGGGTAGGGCCGAGGCGGGTCCACGAGGACGGTCGTACCGCCCAGGACGCCGAGGACGTCGTGCAGCGCCGGCGGCGGGGCGGGCCGAGCGGCCAACGCTCCCCTGGTGCGCAGGTGCACGGAGGGCAGGGCGAGCAGCAGGAAGGTGACGGGAGCAGCGGGGACACCGACGAGGAAGTCATAGCCCCCCAGCCCGTCGGCGAAGGCGAAGCTGCGGCCGAAGAGGAGGACGAGAGTGATCTGCACCGCGGTCCACGGCCCGAGGACAGCCACCACGAGGAGGAGGACGCGGACCACGACAGGCGGCGCGGCGACCCGGTGCCGCCACGGCTGGTCGGGGCGCTCCGCGACGCGAGGACGGGACAGCACGGTCACGGTCACCGCGGCCACGAGTCCGGCAGCCAGGGGCAGCAGCAGGAGCGTGTCCCCGGCCTGCCAGTCCCGGACCCTCAGCACGACCCCGTCGAGCACGGCCGACACGACGACGCCGACCGCGACGAGTGCGGACACCCAGGCGACGACGACCGGCGCGACGAGCCACCGACCCCACGACCAGCGGGTGGTCGTGCTGAGGACCACCGACGGATCATGCCGCACCCGGTCGGCGGTGCGGTGGGGGGCGAGCAGCGCGGCCTGCCGTTCGTCTCTACGAGGGCGTCCCCAGGAGAAGCGGTCGCCCACGGCTCCTAGGAGGAGCGCCACGGACCACACCGCGGCGGGCAGCCACCACCACCAGCCGCCGCTCCGTGCGTGGGGCGCAACGAAGACAGCGAAACCTAGGAACTGCCAGCTCCACAAGGTCGACCACAGTCCGTAGAGGCGTCCCGACAGGTCGTCGAGCGCCCAGCCGACGTGCGCCTCCGGCATCCGTGAGAACCCGAGCCTCCACAGGAGCCACACGACGAAAGGCGGCCGGTGCCGCAGCCGCCACGCCACCGCCGAGCGCAGCAGGTCCCAGCGGGCGGCAGCACCGAGCGTGGCCGCACCGTCGGGCCGGGTGTCGAGGAGCACCCCCACGACCTCGTCCTCGCGGGCCGCGCGCCACCGTGGCGGGAAGGCGCGCAGCCACTGCCTGGCCGACCGCTCGTAGGCGTCCTCGGACGCCTGTCCCCTCACGCCTGTCCCCCGACCGCGCCGGGCGCCGCGACGAGCCGTCGGCGCACCGCCGCCGTGACGTCCTCGCGGCGAGCCGTCTCCGCCTCGAGCAGGGCGGTCCCGTCGTCGGTCAGCCGGTAGTAGCGCCGCAGGCGCCCACCGACGCGCTCCTCGCCGTCGTCCGCCACCAGGCCCTGCGTCGACAGCCGGTCGAGCGCGCCGTACAACGTCCCCGCCCCGAGCGCGACGCGGCCGTCGGTCAGGGTCGAGACCACCCGCACGACGTCGTAGCCGTGCCGTCGGCCGCCGGCGAGAGCCGCCAGCACGAGGTACGGCACGTCGCCGAGGGGCGTCACGACCGGCAATGTATCGCCGGGCGATACATCGGCACCATCACCCGGTCGGGTGGACCCGCCCCCGACCGTCCGCGAAGAACGCCGCCACCCCGGCGACGTCCGGCACCTGGTCCCACGTACGGGCGGCGCCGAAGGGGGCGTCGAAGAAGGTGTCGTCGACCGGGGAGTGCGGGCCGACGTAGGCGTACGGGGCGGCCGAGAAGCCGTCGCCGGGCGAGACGCCGTAGTTGACGCCGTCGACCGTAACGGCGAGGTCGAAGTGCTCCGGCCACAGCACGGCCTCCGACTCCGGCGCGAAGGTGACGAGCGCGGCGGCGCCGACCGCGAACCACTCGAGCACCGCGACGGAAATGCCGGCGTCGACGCGGGCGGGGTCGTCGGACCCGACGGCCGCGTGGTCGGTGTAGACGCCGTCGGGCACGCCGGGCTCGACCCCCACGCGACGACCGACGTCCGCCAGCGAGAGCGACCCGTCGAGCGGCGCCTCACCCGCCGGACCGACCACCCGGTCGCCGAGCAGCCGCACCGCCGGGTCCCGGACGGTCCCGATCGCCCCCGGGGTGACCCGCAGGCGGATGGTGCCGCTCGCCCGGTGCTGCGGCCCGGCGAGCACGTGCTCGACCACCCCGTGCAGCACCTCGACCGTCGTGCGCAGCTCGTCGCCGCCCGGGCGGGGGGTGTCGCTCACCCCAGGAGTGCAGCACCGCCGCGTCACCCGCCGCAAGGGACGCGCCGCGGTCCGAGGGTGCGCCGGTCGGCCGTCCGCGACGTGCACGCCGTCCGAGCCGGGTGTAGGACCGGTGCGTGCGCGTGACCTCCCTCGGCCACTCCTGCCTGCTCGTCGAGACGGGCGGCGCCCGGGTGCTCCTCGACCCCGGCGCCTTCTCCCCCGACGTGCCCGGGTCCCTCGCCCGCCTGCTCGGCGACGCGCCGCTCGACGCGGTCCTCGTCACGCACGCGCACCCCGACCACTGCGACGCCGACGCCGTCCGCACGCTCGTCGGGCAGCACGACGGGCTCCGGGTGCTCGCCGAGCAGGGCGCGCACGACGCCCTCGCGCAGGCCGGCGTCACCGCCGACCTGCTCGCGGTCGGGGACCGGGTCGACCTCGACGGGCTCGCCCTGGAGGCCGTCGGCGGGCAGCACGCCGTCATCCACGACGACGTGCCCCGCATCGGCAACGTCGGCGTGCTGCTGCGCGGCGACGGCACGACCGTGTTCCACCCGGGCGACTCCTACGGCACGACGCCGGACGGCGTCGACGTGCTCGCCGTGCCGCTCAACGCACCGTGGGCGGCGGTGAAGGAGACCGTCGAGTTCGTCCGCGCCGTCGCGCCGCGCGTCGCCCTCCCGGTGCACGACGCGCTGCTGCGCGAGGACCGGCGCGAGGTCTACCTCGGCCACGTGCGCCGGCTCGGCGGCGCCGACGTCCACGACCCGGTGACGGACGGGCCCTGGGAGGGCTGAGACCTACAGGTCGGCGCCGGTGAGGCGCCGGTACACCTCGCGGTACCCCGCGGCGGTCCGCTCCACGACCTCCTCCGGCAGCGGGGGCGGCGGGGCGTCCCCGGCGCGGTCCCAGCCGGACGCCGGCGACGTCAGCCAGTCCCGCACGACCTGCTTGTCGAGGCTCGGCTGGGCGCGCCCGGGGCGCCACCGGTCGGCGGGCCAGTAGCGGCTGGAGTCCGGCGTCAGCACCTCGTCGCCGAGCACGAGCCGCCCGTCGCCGCCGGGCACGCGGCCGAGCTCGAGCTTGGTGTCGGCGACGATGACGCCGACCCGCTCGGCCACCTCGACGGCGCGCGCGTAGACGGCGAGGGTCACCCGCCGGAGCTCCTCGGCGGTGTCGCGCCCCACCGTCGCCACCACCTCGTCGAAGGTGACGTTCTCGTCGTGGTCGCCGAGGGCCGCCTTGGTCGCCGGCGTGAAGACGGGCTCCGGCAGCCTCGACCCCTCGAGGAGACCGTCGGGCAGCGGCACCCCGCACACCGCGCCGTGCGCGCGGTAATCCGCGGTCCCCGAGCCCGACAGCCAGCCCCGTGCGACGCACTCGACCGGCACCATGTCGAGGGCGCGGACGACCACCGCCCGGTCGGCCACCTCCGGCGGCGGCGGCGCGTCGACGAGGTGGTTGTCGACGAGGTCGGCGAGCTGGTCGAACCACCAGCGCGACAGCGCGGTCAGCACGGCGCCCTTGCCCGGTACCGGGGTGGCGAGCACGTGGTCGTACGCGCTCACCCGGTCGCTCGCGACGAGGAGCAGCACGTCGCCGGCCGGGTGCGGCGTCGCGGGCGCGTAGACGTCGCGGACCTTGCCGGAGAACCGGTGCGTCCAGCCGTCGAGGACGGGCGCGGCGGGCAGGGCGGGGGCGGGCACCTGCGCGATCGTAGGGCGCTTCCTAGGGTGTGCCGGGTGAGCGAGCAGACGGCGGACGGCCGGGTCGGGGACGCGGGCGGCGACGAGCAGGGCCCGACGGGCGGGACGCAGGACGAGCAGCGGGAGCCGGCCACGGGTCGCGACGGGCAGGAGGCGACGACCGTCCTGGCCGAGGAGCCGAAGGACACGCTCACGACGACCGAGCACACGCTGCAGGCGGAGGACGGCCCGCTGCGCTACCGCGCGCGGGCGGGCCGGCTCGTGCTGCGCCGGGAGACGACGGGTGAGAAGGGCTTCGAGGGGCACACGGCCGTCGCCGAGATCGGCGTGACGAGCTACGAGGTGCTCGACGACGCCGGCCTCCCCGACACCGCCCGGCCGGTGACGTTCGTGTTCAACGGCGGGCCCGGCGCCTCGAGCGTGTGGCTGCACCTGGGCGTGCTCGGCCCCCGCCGCGTGCTGCTGGGGGACGCGCCGGACCTCGCCCCGCCGCCCGGCCGCCTCGCCGACAACCCGCAGACGCTGCTCGCCGAGACCGACCTCGTGTTCGTCGACCCGGTGTCGACGGGCTTCTCGCGCGTGCGCTCCGGCCGGGACGCGAAGGAGTTCCACGGCTTCACCGGCGACGTCGAGTCCGTCGCCGAGGTCATCCGGCTGTGGACCACGCGCAACGACCGCTGGCTGTCGCCGAAGCTGCTCGCCGGGGAGTCCTACGGGACGCTGCGCGCGGTCGCCGTCGCCTCGCACCTGCAGCAGCGCCACCACATGGCCGTCAACGGCATCGCGCTCATCAGCATGGTGCTCGACATGGGGACCATCCGCTTCCACCACGGCGACGACCGGCCGTACGTGGCGTTCCTACCGACGTACGCCGCCCTGGGGCACTACCACGGGGTCGCCGGCCGGGGCGTGCCGCTGCGCGAGCACGTGGCGGCCGCGGCCGAGTTCGCGCGCGGGCCGTACGCCGCCGCACTGGCCGCCGGGTCCCGTCTCGCCGACGACGAGCGCGCCCGCGTGGTCGCCCGCGCCGCGGAGCTCACCGGGCTCAGCGAGGACTACCTCGACCGGGCGGGGCTGCGGGTGGAGCACCAGCGCTTCTACGCCGAGCTGCTCCGGCACGAGAAGAAGGTGGTCGGTCGGCTCGACGGCCGCTTCGTCGGCACCGAGGACGACGCCGTGCACGAGCGGCCGAGCGTCGACCCGTTCATCACCGCGACGGGCGGGCCGTACACCGCGGCCTACCTGCACTACGCCGCCACCGAGCTCGGCTACCGCAACGACCTGCCGTACAAGGTGCTGAGCGAGCTCGTGCACCCCTGGAGCTACAAGGAGTTCGAGGGCCGCGCGGTGAGCGTCGCGGAGGACCTGGGGGCGCTCCTGCGCCGCAACCCGCACCTGCGGGTGCACGTGGCGTGCGGCTACTACGACGGCGCGACCCCGTTCGCGGCCGCCGAGGACACCGTCGCGCAGCTGCGGGTGCCGCGCGAGGCGCTGGACCGGGTGGAGACGGCGTACTACGAGAGCGGGCACATGATGTACCTGCACGAGCCGTCGCGGCTGCAGCAGTGCGCCGACCTCAAGGCGTTCGTGCGCCGGTCGGTCGGGGCCGAGCGGTAGGTCAGACCCCGGCGGCGACGTCGAGGCGCAGCTGACCGCCGGGGACGTGCACCTTCTCCACGGCCTCGTACGCGCGCTCGCGGGCGGTCGCGACGTCCGGACCCGTGCCGACCACGGTGAGCACGCGCCCGCCCGCGGTCCGGACGTGGCCGTCGTCGTCGAGCGCGGTGCCCGCGTGCAGCACGTGCGCCCCCGGCACGGCGGCGACGTCCTCCAGTCCGAGGACGGCGTCTCCCGTGCGCGGCTGCTCGGGGTACCCGGGCGCGGCGACGACGACGCCGACCGCGGCGTCCGCGGACTCCACGAGGCCGCCGAGCACCCTCACGTGCTCCGCGAGCCGACCCTGGGCGGCGGCGAGGAGCAGCGGGGCCAGCGGGGTGCGGAGCCGGGCGAGCACGACCTGCGCCTCGGGGTCACCGAGACGCACGTTGAACTCCACCACCCGCACGCCGGCGTCGGTGAGCGCGAGGCCGCAGTAGAGGATCCCCGTGAACGGGGTGCCGCGGCGGTCCATCTCCACGAGCACGGGTCGCGCGACGGTCTCCACGACCTCCTCGACGAAGCCGTCGAGCAGCCACGGCAGCGGCGAGTAGGCGCCCATGCCGCCCGTGTTGGGACCGAGACCGCCGTCACGCAGCCGCTTGAAGTCCTGCGCCGGCGCGAGCGCGACGACGTCGCGGCCGTCGCACACGCAGAACACCGAGACCTCGGGGCCGTCGAGGTACTCCTCGACGACCACCCGCCCGCGCGGCTGCGACAGGCACGCGCGCGCGTGGCGCAGCGCGGTCTCGCGGTCGTCGGTGACGACGACGCCCTTGCCGCCCGCCAGCCCGTCGTCCTTGACCACGTGCGGCGTGCCGAGCTCGTCGAGCGCCGCCTCGACCGCGCCGAGGTCGTCGCACACGACCGGACGCGCGGTCGCGACGCCCGCGGCGGCCATGACCTCCTTCGCGAAGGCCTTGCTCGCCTCGAGCCGCGCGGCCGGCGCCGAGGGCCCGAAGCACGGGATGCCGGCGGCCCGGACGGCGTCGGCGACACCCGCGACGAGCGGGGCCTCGGGTCCGACGACGACGAGGTCCGCCTGCACGCCGACCGCGAGCTCGGCGACGCCGGCGATGTCGGCGAGGTCGTGGTCGCGGCACTCCGCGCCGGCCGCGGCGATGCCGGGGTTGCCCGGCGCGGCCACGACGTGCTCGACGCCGTCCTCCGCCAGCAGAGACCGGACGATCGCGTGCTCCCTGGCACCGGACCCGAGGACGAGGACGCGCACGAGGAGCGAGGCTAGCGGTAGGGCCGTACGGTCGCCGCGTGCGTGCCACCGTCATCCACTCCGCCCGCGACGTCCGCTCCGAGACCCGGCCCGACGCCGAGGTCGAGGGGCCGACCGACGCCGTCGTCCGCGTGCTCGCCGCGTGCGTGTGCGGCTCCGACCTGTGGCCCTACCGGGGCGAGAGCCCCGTCGAGCGGCCGCGGCCGATCGGCCACGAGCACGTCGGGGTCGTCGAGGCCGTCGGCGCCGACGTGCGCGACGTGCGGGTCGGCCAGGTCGTCGTGTCGCCGTTCACGTACTCGTGCGGGCGCTGCGCGCACTGCCGGGCCGGCGTGCAGACCTCGTGCGTCGTGGGCGGCGGGGTGAACGGCTGCCAGGCCGAGCTCGTGCGCGTGCCGCAGGCCGACGGCACCCTCGTGGCCGTCGACGGGTTCTCCGCCGACGCGCCGCCGCCGGACGACGTGCTCCGGGACCTGCTCGCGTGCAGCGACGTCATGGGCACCGGCTGGCACGCGGCCCGGGCCGCGGGCGTCCGCGAGGGTGCGACCGTCGTCGTGGTCGGCGACGGCGCCGTCGGACTGTGCGGGGTGCTCGCCGCCCGGGAGCAGGGCGCCGCCCGCATCGTGGCGATGAGCCGGCACGCCGACCGGCAGGCCCTGGCCCGGGGCTTCGGCGCGACCGACGTCGTCGAGGAGCGTGGCGAGGCCGGCGAGCAGGCGGTGCTCGACCTCACCGACGGCGTCGGCGCCGACGCGGTGCTCGAGTGCGTCGGCACCGCGCAGGCGATGACGACGGCCTTCGCGGTGGCCCGGCCCGGCTCGACCGTCGGCTTCGTCGGGGTGCCGCACGGCGTCGAGGTGCCGGTGCGGCAGATGTTCGGCCGCAACGTCGGGCTCGCGGGCGGGGTCGCCTCGGTGCGGGCGTACCTGCCCACGCTGCTGCCGAGGGTGCTCGACGGCTCGCTGCGACCGGGCGCGGTCTTCGACACCGAGCTCCCGCTCGAGCAGGCGCCCGAGGCCTACCGGCGCATGGACGAGCGCGAGTCCGTCAAGGTGCTGCTGCGCCCCTGACGACGGCCACGTCGCGCCACCACCCCTGCACCGCAGCCCTGGTGGCGACCGGGCGGGACGAGGTACAGGGTCAGGCGCTGAGCGCGTCCGCCGGGTCGCGGTCGGGCTCCCGCACGAGCACCGCCATGCCGGCGGAGGCGGCGAACAGCACGGCCATGAGGGCCGTCATGGTCGTGGGCGTGACGGTGCCGAAGGCCGAGGCGAGCGGGCTGATGGCGCCGCCGGCCGCGAACTGGATGACGCCGACCAGGCCCGAGGCCAGCCCGGCCCGCGCGGGCGGCTGACCGCTCAGCACGTGGGCCGAGGCCGCCGGCATCGCCATGCCGACCACGCCCATGGCGACGACGAGCCCGGCGATGAGGACCGGCAGCGGCGGCAGGCCCGTGCTGGCGGCCGCGATCGCGACGCCGCCGATGGTGACGGCACCGATGACCGGCGCGCTGCGCAGCACCGTCAGCAGCCCGAGGCGGGCCACGAGCCAGCTCGACATCTGGCTGCCGGTGATGAGCGACACCGTCACGAGGGCGAACACGAGGCCGTACGACAGCTGCGAGAGGCCGTACTCCTCCTGCAGCACGAAGGACGAGCCGTTGATGTAGACGAACAGCCCGGAGAACGCGAGCGCGGCGACGAGCGCGGGCGCTATGAAGTCCCGGTCGACCAGCAGCCGGCCGTACTCGCGCCCGAGCGAGCGGACGGGGACCGGCCGCCGCTCCGAGGCGGGCAGCGTCTCCGGCAGCAGCATGAAGGTGACGCACGCGAGCACGAGGCCCACGACGGCGAGCACGACGAAGACGCCCCGCCAGCTCGTGACCTCCAGGACGAGCGAGCCGAGGAAGGGCGCGACCATCGGCACCGCGCCGACCACGAGGAACAGCCGCGCGAAGGCGCGGGCGAGGTCCTGCCCGTCGGACAGGTCGCGCAGCACGGCGCGCGCGGTGACCATGCCCGCCGACACGACGAAGCCCTGGACGAAGCGGCCGACGGTCATGAGCTCGAGCGTCGGCGCGAGCGCCACGAGCAGCGACGAGACACCCCACCCGGCCAGTCCGACCACGACGGGCAGCCGCCGGCCGACCCGGTCCGCGACCGGGCCGATGACGAGCTGTCCGAGCGCGAGGCCGAGCACGCACGCGGTGAGCGTGAGCTGGATCTGCGTCTCGGCGACGCCGAACTCCTCGGCCAGCGTCGGGTACGCGGGCAGGTAGAGGTCGATCGTCAGCGGTCCGGCCGCCGTGATGACGCCGAGCAGGACGAGCTCGCGGACGCCGAGCCGGGAGAAGAACCCGGTCGCGGGCCGCCCGCCACGGCGGACGGGGCCGCTGCGGCGGCGGGGACCGGCGGGGGCGCCGGCGGGGGCGTGGGTGGAGAGGTCGGTACGCACTAGTTAGCGAGCGTAACAGTTAGCCTCGCTACCGACAATCCGGAGGCCGTCCGCCCGATGGCCGCGCGCGACCGACGCGCTCAGCCCAGCAGGTCGTGCCGGACGACGGTCTCCTCACGGCCGGGGCCGACGCCGATGGCGCTCATCCGCGCCCCGCTCATCTCCTCCAGCGCCAGCACGTAGCGCTGCGCCGCGGGCGGCAGGTCGGCGAAGTCGCGGACGCCGCTGATGTCCTCCTGCCAGCCCTCGAGGTGCTCGTAGACCGGTGTCGCGTGGTGGAAGTCGGTCTGGGAGGCGGGCATCTCGTCGTGGCGGACGCCGTCGACGTCGTAGGCGACGCACACCGGCACCCGCTCGAAGCCCGTGAGGGTGTCGAGCTTCGTGAGGACGAAGTCGGTGACGCCGTTGACGCGGGCGGCGTAGCGGGCGATGACGGCGTCGTACCAGCCGCAGCGCCGCGGGCGACCCGTCGTCGTCCCGTACTCCCCGCCCACCTCGCGCAGGCGCTCGCCGTCCGCGTCGAAGAGCTCGGTGGGGAACGGTCCCTCGCCCACGCGCGTCGTGTACGCCTTGACGACGGCGACGACGCGGTCCACGCGGGTGGGGCCGATGCCGCTGCCGGTGCACGCGCCGCCCGCCGTCGCGTTGGACGACGTGACGAAGGGGTAGGTGCCGTGGTCGACGTCGAGCAGGGTGGCCTGCCCGCCCTCGAAGAGCACGGTGCGCCCGGCGTCGAGGGCGCGCCCGAGCTCCAGCGCGGTGTCGGCGACGTACGGGCGCAGCCGGTCGGCGTGCTCGAGCAGGGAGTCCGCGACCTCCTCGACCTCGAAGGCGCGGCGGTTGTACACCTTGAGCAGCAGGTGGTTCTTCTGCTCCAGCGCGCCCTCGATCTTCTGGCGGAGGATCTTCTCGTCGAAGAGGTCCTGCACGCGGATGCCGACCCGGTTGATCTTGTCGGCGTACGCGGGCCCGATGCCGCGGCCGGTCGTGCCGATGCGCTGCTTGCCGAGGAAGCGCTCCGTCACCTTGTCCAGCGTGCGGTGGTACGTGGTGATGACGTGGGCGTTGCTCGACACGAGCAGGCGCGAGGTGTCGACCCCGCGCGCCTCGAGCCCGTCGATCTCGGTGAAGAGGACCTCGGGGTCGACCACGACGCCGTTGGCGATGACGGGCACGACACCCGGGCTGAGGATGCCCGAGGGCAGCAGGTGCAGGGCGTACTTCTCGTCGCCGACCACGACGGTGTGCCCGGCGTTGTTGCCACCGTTGAACTTCACGACGTAGTCGACGCGCGAACCGAGCGCGTCGGTGGCCTTGCCCTTGCCCTCGTCGCCCCACTGGGCACCGATCAGGACGATGCCCGGCATCCGGTGGGTCCTTCCGTCGTCGTTCGCTCGTGCGGTCCGCGACGACCCCCGCCGCGCCGGGTCGAGGGTAGTGCAGGCGCCGGACGCGGCCCGGCGGAGCGGGCGCTCAGGCCGCGAGCCGCTCGGCGAGCTCGTCGCCGAGGCGGTGCCCGGACAGCCACGCAGCCTCCACGCGGGAGCGGTCGCCCCACGCGTCGCCGCACACCCCGACGACGCCGGCCGCGTCGAGCGCGAACGGCGGCGCGGGCCGCGAGCGCGACGGGCTCGCGAGCGACCAGCGGTGGGCGCGCGCCCACTCCGGCTCCGGCACGGGCGCGACCCGGCCGAGCACGCGGCCCAGCTCGTCGAGCACGGGCTGCACGGCCGAGGGCGGGTCGTCGAGGCAGCGTGCCGCGAGCACGCCGGTCGTGTGCGCGACGAGCACGGGCGCGTCGTCGCCGCGGCGCCGCCCGTCGTCCGCGACCCAGTCGAGCACCGCGGAGCCCTCGACGAACACCCCGTCAAGGTCGGGCCACCAGCGCTCGGTCCAGGCCGCGTACACCGCCACGGAGGGGCGCCAGTCCCACGTGCCCTCCCCCAGCAGCGCGTCGGCGTGCTCCGCCGGGAGCAGGTCGCGCGCCTGGGGGTCGGGCACCGCGAGCACGGCGGCCCGGTAGCGCTGGCCGTCCACGCGGACGCCGTCGGGCTCCGGCACCACGTCGACGACGTCGTGCGGGTGGACGACGTCGAGGCCGGCCGCGAGGTCCTCGACGAGGCCGCGCAGCCCGTCCCGGCCCGCCCACCGCACCGGGCCGACCTTCGTCCCCACGAGCCGGGTGCCGTCGGACAGGTGGAAGGTGTCGGTCCACGGCCGGGCGAGGCCGCGCCCGTGCCAGTCGTCGACGACGGCGCGGAAGCCGTCGTCGCGCACCGTCAGGTACGACGCGCCGGTGTCGACGACGTGGCGACCGACGACGGTGTCGACGGTGCGTGCGCCCATGCGGCCCCCGAGCCGGTGGCCCCGGTCCACGACCCGGACCGGGACGCCCGCGTCGCGCAGGCGCCGGGCGCACGCGATGCCGGAGATCCCGGCCCCGACGACGAGGACGGTGCCGGAGGTGTCAGCCAGGGCCACGCCGCACAGTCTGTGGGCGCCCGGCCGCGACGGCACCCCGGGCGCGGCGAGGTTGCGACCGGGTCGCAGGTGCGGCCCGACCGGGGGGGAACCACGACACTCCGGTCACGATGAGGGAGTCGGCTTCACGCCGGGGCGGCGGCACGTCACACTGGGCGCGCGCCGGTGCGCTGCGAGGTGGCCGGCGGGTGGTCCCGAAGGGGTCCGGGACCGCCGGGGGCCGCGCCGCCGTAGGCGCGCGGCCCCTCAGCCCCCCGACCCGTCGCAGCTCGCCGGGACGCACCGGGGCCCGGAGGCGGGCTCAGGCGAGCGACGGGTCGCCGTCGAGGAGCAGGTCGCGCAGGCGGGCGACCTCCTCGGCCTCGCCCACGTGCTCGGCCGCCCCGGCCAGCGCGCGCACGCTGCGCAGGTAGCCGCGGTTCGGTGCGTGCTCCCACGGCACCGGGCCGCGGCCCTTCCACCCCGAGCGGCGCAGCGCGTCCAGGCCGCGGTGGTAGCCGGTGCGGGCGTAGGCGTACGCCGCGACGGCGTGGGCGAGCCGCTCCTCGTCCCGTCCGGCCGCGCGCGCCTCGTCCGCCGCGGCGAGCTCGCCCTCGGCGAGCACGGCCCACGCGAGGCTCGAGGCGGGGTGCGCGGCGGCGACGGAGGCGACGGGCCGGCCGCGGCCGAGCTCGCCCTCCGCCGGCTCGTGGAGCTCGGCGGGCAGGTAGGTGGGGGCGGGGCCGCCGAGCAGGTCGTGCGCGGGACGGCCGGGCGGGGTGCTCACGTGCGTTCCTCCAGGGTGGTGTCGTCGGCGGGGTCGTCGGCGGGGTGGGTCCCCTCATCGGCCCCGATGCGCCCGTGCCGGGCGCCGGCGAGGGTCTCGTCGAAGGGCAGCTGCGCCCACACGAGCTTTCCGCTGCGGGTCGGGGACCAGCCCCAGCGGGCGACCTCGGTGACGACGTGCAGGCCGTGACCGCCCTCGCCGAGCGGTCGCGCGGGCACGAGCCGGGGCGGCTCCGGGTTGCCGTCCTCCACCTCCACGCGCAGGCCGGTGCCGGTGTCGAACAGCCGCAGCTGCACGACCCCCCAGCCGTGCAGGACGGCGTTGGCGACGAGCTCGGACACGACGACCTCGGCGACCTCGGCGCGGGGGACGCCCCACATCGCGCACGCGCGCAGCGTGGCGTGGCGGGCCTTGCCGACGCTGCTGGGGTCGCTCGGCAGCTGCCAGCGCCGCTGGCGCGGCGCCGCGGCCCGGGGCGGGGGCAGCTCGGTGACCTCGTGCGGCACGCGGATCACGACGACGGCGGTGTCGTCCTCCGGGGAGTCGCCGAGCTCGGCGAGCAGGTGCTCGCCCACCCCCTCCGCGGACCGCTCCTTCGTACCCACGAGGACCTCCTGCAGGCGGGCGAGACCCGCCGACATGGGGCGCGAGCGGCGCTCGATGAGGCCGTCGGTGTAGGCGACCACGACGTCGCCCGGCCGCAGCCGCACCGTCTCGGACTGCCGCGGGCCGTCGAGCAGGCCGATGAGGGTGCCGACCGCGTCGTCCAGCGGCTGCACGCGGTACCCGCCCTGGCCGGTGGGGGTGCACAGCAGCGGCGGCAGGTGCCCGGCGGAGGACCACGACAGGTCCCACTCGCCGTCGTCGCGGCGGTGCAGCGACATGAGCACGACCGTCGCCATGCGGGCCATGCCCATGCCGCTGGCGAGGTGGTCGACGCGCATGAGGACGCTGCCGGGGTCCTCCAGCTCGTAGGCGTAGGACCGCACGACCGAGCGCAGCTGGCCCATGGTCGCGGCCGCCTCGACGTCGTGGCCGACCACGTCGCCGACCACGACCCCGGCGATGTCGTCGGCGATGGGCAGCAGGTCGAACCAGTCGCCGCCGACCTGCGCGTGGTCGACGTTCGGCCGGTAGTGCGCCCACACGTCGAGCCCGGGGATGCTCGAGCGCTCCGGCAGCATGGACCGCTGCAGGGTCTCGGCGAGGGAGTGCTCGCGGGCGTACAGGCGCGCGTTCTCCAGCGCGAGGCCCGTGCGGCGGGCCGCGACGCGGATGAGCTTGCGCTGGTCCTCGTCCGCGGTGAGCGCCGCGGCGAGCTCGTCGTCGTCGCCGCCCCCGAGGCCCACGAGCAGCACCGCGATGACGGGCCCGCGTCCCGCGAGCGGCAGCGCGACGTACCGGCCGCCCACCCGGCCGGCCACGGTCTCGGCGTACCACCCCGTCACCGAGCCGGTGCGGTACGGCCGCCCGAGGTCGACGACGACCTCCTCGACGGAGCCCTCGAGGACACCGCGCAGCGGGTCCTCCACGGCGACGTCGTCCGGCGGCGGACCGACCCGGCGCTGGGCGCCGACGAGCTCGGGCAGCCCGGGTCCGGACGCGGCGACGACCTCGGCGCTGCGGTCCAGCTGCAGCACGGCCGCCCACGGCGCGATGGTCTCGGTGAGGACGCGCGCCAGCCGGGTGAGCGAGGCGGTCGAGTCCAGCTCGATGACGGCGTCGCTCACCCGGTCCAGCAGCACGAGGCCCGCACGGGCGCGCTTCTCGGCGGCGAGGGCCTCCTCGCGCTGCTCCTGCACGAGCACGCGCTCGGTGACGTCGGCCTGGACGCCGACGAAGTTGACGACCTTCCCGTCCGCGTCGAGCACGGGGCTGATCGACACCTGGTTCCAGAACGCCGTGCCGTCCTTGCGGTAGTTGAGGAGCGTCTCGACGATCGGCTCGCCCGCCTCCAGGGCCGACCGGATGCGCCCGACGGCCTCGCGGTCGGTGTCCGGCCCCTGGAGGAAGCGGCAGTTGAGGCCGAGGACGTCGTCGGCGTCGTACCCGGTGGTGCGCGCGAACGCGGGGTTCACCCACACGAGCGGGTTGTCCGGCTGGGCGGGGTCGGAGATGGTGAAGGACAGGTCGGTGGCGATGACGGCGCGGTCCCGGATGGCCGCGGCCTGGTGGCGCGCCTCCTCGGCCGCCCGGTCGACGGCGTCCTGCTCGTCACGGGCGCTGGCCCTGGAGTTGCCGGTGAGCCGCATGAACACGAGCAGGGCCCGGTTGCCGAGCTCGGCGCCGAGGGGGAAGCCCGTCACCCAGATCGGCCCGACGACGTCGTCGACGGCGACCCCACCGGCGGCCTCGGTCTGCCGGTCCTGCTCGTCGCCCGCGGCGTCGGAGGCCCGCGCCGACTCCCGCCGGATGAGCTCGCCCGCGACGGGCTCGCCCCGCGCCACCCGGGACAGCGGACCGTCGGTCGCGGCGAGGTCCTGCCCGCTGGGGTCGACGAGGCCCGCGAGGCGGCCCCACTCGTCGACGCCGAGGGGCAGCGGGTGGTTGCCGGCCATGGCGACGGCCTTGAGGTTCGCGTACTCGACCCGGCTGGTGTCGAGGTCGACGACGACCACTGCGGCGTCCGCCTCGTGCATGACGCGCGGCAGGTGGTTCAGGGCCACGCCGGCTCCTTGTCCTCGTCCGAGCAGGGGAGGCACACCACGGCTCCGCGTGGTCCCGTCGTCACCCCTGGCGCCCGGTCGGCGCCCGGACCCCCGGCAGTCTCCCCGTCTTGCTAGCGTGCGCGCAACGCGCGGTACGAGCCGCCTGCGTGACCGCCGGGGACGACAGCGAGGGAACTGCCGATGACACCGGACCACGAGACCGGCGCGACGTCCGCGCCCGGTGGCCCGTCGGGCGGCACGGACCGCGGTGGCGCGCTCGGGCCGACGGTGCGACCGGTCGACCCGGGGTCGGTCCACGTGCTCTTCGAGCCGGACGCGACGCGCGTCGTGCTGACCGGCGAGATCGACGCCGAGCTCGGACCGGACCTGCTCGAGGCCGCGGAGGACGCGCTGTCCACGACGCGGCCGGTCGAGGTCGACGCCCACCTCGTCACCTTCATGGACTCCACGGGCGTCGCGTTCCTCGCGCGGCTCGCCTCGCGCGCACCTCGGCGGATCGTGCTCATCGAGCCGCCCGACGTCGTGCAGTTCCTCATCGACACCACGCGCATCTCGTCGCTGCTCGACGTGCGCCGCGGCGGTGAGGACGCCTCCGCGACCGGTACGGACGCCGCCCCCGAGTGAGGCGGCGGGGAGGCCGGAGCCTCCCCGCCGCGTCGAGCTGCCGAGCGGCCGCGCCGGCCTGCGTCAGCGGATGCGGGTGCCCGCGCTGCGCAGCGCCTGGCACGCCTCGACGACGCGCTCCGCGAGGCCGGTCTCGGCGGCCTTGCCCCAGGCGCGGGGGTCGTACATCTTCTTGTTGCCGACCTCGCCGTCGATCTTGAGGACGCCGGAGTAGTTCGTGAACATGTGCTCGACGACCGGGCGCGTGAACGCGTACTGGGTGTCGGTGTCGATGTTCATCTTGACGACGCCGTAGTCGACGGCCTCGCTGATCTCCTCCGGCAGCGAACCCGAGCCGCCGTGGAACACGAGCAGCGCGGGCTTGCTGCCGGCGGACTGCCCGAGCTTCTGGGCGATGGCGTCCTGCGCCTGCTTGAGGATCTCCGGGCGGAGCTTGACGTTGCCCGGCTTGTAGACGCCGTGCACGTTGCCGAAGGTGAGGGCGGCCATGTAGACGCCCTTCTCGCCCGTGCCGAGCGCGTCGACCATGGCGATCGCGTCGTCGGTGGTCGTGTAGAGCTTGTCGTTGATCTCGTTGTCGACGCCGTCCTCCTCGCCGCCGACGACGCCGACCTCGATCTCGAGGACGACCTTCGCCTCGGCGCAGTCGGCGAGCAGCTGCTCGGCGATCTGGAGGTTCTCGTCCAGCGGCACCGCGGAGCCGTCCCACATGTGGGACTGGAACAGCGGACCCATGCCCTTGGACACGCGGTCCTTGCTCGCCGCGAGCAGCGGCCGGACGAAGCCGTCGAGCTTGTCCTTGGGGCAGTGGTCGGTGTGCAGGGCGATCTGCACGTCGTAGGCGCGGGCGACCTCGTGCGCGTACTGCGCGAGCGCGGTCGCACCGATCACCATGTCCTTGACCGTCGGGCCGGACAGGTACTCCGCGCCGCCGGTGGACACCTGGACGATGCCGTCGGACTCGGCCTCGGCGAAGCCGCGGATCGCGGCGTTGAGGGTCTGCGAGCTCGTGACGTTGATGGCGGGGTAGGCGAACGCGCCGTCCTTCGCGCGGTTCAGCATCTCGGCGTAGGACTCGGGGGTGGCGATGGGCATCGCGACGCTCCTCGTGGGGGTGGGGTGCGGGTCGGGTGCTCCGGCGCGACGGCGGGGCGGTGTGCCCCGCGTCACGCTGCGCGGCGATCCTCCCACGCCCTGATCGGGCGGCGGGCGGCTGCCTCAGGGGCTGGTCCGGTGCAGGTGGTTGGATGCCGGGATGCGCCTGGCCGACCGTCTCGCAGGGAAGCGGATCCTCCTCACGGGGGTGACGGGCTTCGTCGGCGAGGCCCTGCTGCACAAGCTGCTCGTCGCCGTCCCGGACTGCACGGTCGTCGCCATGGTGCGGCCCAAGGCCGGCCAGCCCGCCGAGGACCGCGTCGCGAAGCTCCTGCAGAAGCCGATCTACGCCGAGGTCGACGACGCGGTCAAGGCGCGCCTGGAGACCCTCAGCGGCGACCTGTACGACGTGCCCGCGCTGCCGCGCGACCTCGACGTCGTCGTTCACTGCGCGGGCGACGTCAGCTTCGACCCGCCGATCCAGACGGCGTTCCAGACCAACGTGAGCGGCGTCAAGGGCCTGGTCGACCGGGTCGTCGAGGCCGCGCGGGGCGAGGACGGCACGTACCGGCCCCTGCACTACGTCCACGTCTCCACCGCCTACGTCGGCGGGCGCCGGCGCGGGCCCGTCATGGAGACCTCGGTCGAGCACTCCGTCGACTGGCGCGCCGAGCAGGCCGCGGCCGAGCGGGTCGCGGCCCGCATCGAGGACACCTCCCGCACCCCCGCCGTCCTCAACCGGCTCTTCACGAGGGCGGAGAAGGACCACAACCGCGCAGGGCCGCTCACCGTCGCCGCCGACGCCGAGCGCCGCCGCACCGAGTGGGTCACCGAGCAGCAGAAGGCCGCCGGCGGCGAGCGCGCCCGCACGCTCGGCTGGACCGACGTCTACACGATGACGAAGGCGCTCGGCGAGCGCGTCGTGGAGGAGGTCGCGGCGCCCGTCCTGCCGACGACCGTCTACCGCCCGAGCATCATCGAGTCGGCCCTCACCACGCCCCACCCGGGCTGGATCGAGGGCTTCAAGATGGCCGACCCGATCATCCTCGCGTACGGCCGCGGCGAGCTGCCCGAGCTGCCGGCCGCGCCGGACTCGGTCATGGACATCGTGCCGATCGACCTCGTCGTGAACTCGATCATCGCGGTCGCCGCGACCCCGCCGCCGGTCGGCCAGCCCGCCTACGTCCACCTCGCCTCGGGCGCGCGCAACCCGCTGACGTTCCGCGAGCTGTACGCGCACGTGCGGGAGTACTTCGCGCGGCACCCCTTCGACATGGACGCCCGCGGTGCGGTGCGCCTGGCGGAGTGGCGCTTCCCGGGCGCGCGGATCGTCGAGCGGGCGCTCGCGACGGGTGAGCGCGCGTACGCGGTCGCCGAGGGCGCGCTGTCGCTCGCGCCGCGCAGCGACCGGGTGCGCGGCTGGGCGCGGTCGCTCGACACCCAGAAGCGCCGCCTCGACTTCCTGCGCCGCTACATGGACCTGTACCGCGCGTACACGCAGGTCGAGCTGTACTTCGTCGACGACCGGATGCTCGCGATGCACGAGGCGCTCGACGAGGCCGACAAGGAGGTGTTCGGCTTCGACACCGCCGTCGTCGACTGGCAGCACTACCTCGTCGACGTCCACTGCCCGGCGGTCACCAAGGCGGTCCGCGACTACGACGTCATCCGCAAGAAGCGCAACCGGCAGGGCGGGCCGGCCCCGCGCGTCGTCGCGCCGCGCGACCCCGCCGAGCCGGTCGACACCGACGCGCCCCCGGTGCTCGCGGTGTTCGACATGGACGGCACGCTGCTGAGCAGCAACATCATCGAGACGTACCTGTGGGTCCGCCTGCCGGAGCTGTCGCCGGCCGGGCGCGCGAAGGAGCTCGCCGCCGTGGCCGCGCGCCTGCCGCTGTACCTGCGCGCCGAGCGGCGCGACCGCGGTGCCCTCATCCGCAGCGCGTACCGCCGCTACGCGGGCGCGGACCTGCGGGCGCTCGAGGAGCTCGTCGACGAGACGCTCGCCCCGCACGTGCTCGAGCGCGTGAGCGGCGCGGCGATCCGGCGGGTGCGGGAGCACCGCGCGGCCGGGCACCGAACCGTCCTCATCACGGGCGCCGTCACGCCGATCACGCGGCCGCTCGCGCCGCTGTTCGACGTCATCGTGTCCGCCGAGCTCGACGTCGACGCCCGCGGCCGGTGCACCGGCTTCCTCAAGCGGCCGCCGCTGGTCGGCGAGGCCCGCGCGGCGTGGCTGCGCCGCTACGCGGGCCAGGTGGGTGCCGACCTGTCGAAGGCGTACGGCTACGCCGACAGCCACTCCGACCTGCCGATGCTGCAGGCCGTCGGCAGGCCGACCGTCGTGAGCCCCGACGTCACGCTGTTCCGCGAGGCGCGCAAGGCGCGCTGGCCGATCGAGGAGTGGCGGACGGCCGGGCGCGCGCCGCGGCTGCAGCTGCCGAGCGTCGACACCTCGCAGGCCCACCTGCCGGGCTGAGGGGCGGGCCTGCGGGCGACGCATGTACCGGCGGCCCCGTTACGGCTCGGTGAAATAGGCCTGACACCGGGCTCTGTGGGCGTCGGTGCGCCCTAGCGTGCGGGGTCTCGGGACGAGCCGTGGCGACCGCCGCGCCCGCCCGTCGTCCTCGGGAGGCCGTGATGCCGACCACGCACAGCACCCACGCCGTCGACGGGACCGAGGGGCTGCCGATCGTGCTCGACCTGCGCGGGCGCGACGTCGTCCTCGTCGGCGGCGGCCCCGTCACCGCCCGACGGCTCTCGGCTCTCGTGGCCGCCGGCGCCCGTGCGCGCGTCGTGGCGCCGGCCCTGTGCGAGGACGTGCTCGAACACACCCGCGCCGGTCGGGCCGCCTGGGTCCCCCGCGGGTACCGCTCGGAGGACCTCGACGGGGCGTGGCTGGTGCACACCGCCACCGGCGACCCGAGCACCGACGCCAGGGTCGCGGCGGACGCCCACGCGAGGCGCGTCTTCTGCGTCGACGCGGCGGACGCGTCACGGGGCTCGGCGCGCACCCCCGCCGTGGTCCGGACCCGAGCACCCGACGACCCGTCGCTGGGGGTCACGGTGGCGGTCCACACCGTGCCCGGCGCGGGCGGCGACCCGGCCAGGGCGGGACGCCTCGCCCGGGCCGTCGCGGACGGGCTCGCGTCCGGTCGCCTGCCCCTGCGACGGCGCCGCGGCGGTCCCGGCCGGGTGGACCTGGTCGGTGGGGGGCCCGGCGACCCGGGGCTCCTGACGACCCGGGGCCGGCAGCTGCTCGCGGCGGCCGACGTCGTCGTCCACGACCAGCTGGCGCCCACCTCGCTGCTCGCCGAGCTGGACGAGGACGTCGTCGTCGTCGACGTCGGCAAGACCGCCGGGCACCACCCCGTCCCCCAGGTGGAGATCAACCGGCTGCTCGTGGAGTACGCCCGGGCGGGCCGCCGGGTGGTGCGGCTCAAGGGCGGCGACCCCTTCGTGCTGGGGCGCGGTGGCGAGGAGGCGCTCGCCTGCCTGGACGCCGGCGTCGAGGTCGCCGTCGTGCCGGGGGTGACCAGCGCGGTGTCCGTGCCGGCGGCGCTCGGCATCCCCGTCACCCACCGGGGCGTGTCCCGCGGCTTCACCGTCGCCTCGGCGCACGACGCCACCGACCTCGACCACCTCCCCACCGAGGGCACGCTCGTGCTGCTGATGGGCATCACGACCCTGGCGGAGACGTGTGCGCGGCTCGTGGCACGGGGGTGGCCCGCTGCCACCCCGGCGGCCGTGTGCGAGGACGGCTTCGGCCCCCGGCAGCGGAGGGTCGTCGGCACGCTCGGGACGCTGCCGTCGCAGGCGCGGGCCGTCGGCGTGCGACCACCCGGCATCGTGGTGGTCGGGGCTGTCGTCGGGCTCGCCGAGCAGCTCGCACCGAGCCCGCCCGCCGCCCCGCCCGCACTGGTGCTCGTGGCGCACGGCAGCCGTGAGCCGCGGTCCCGCGAGGTCAACGAGCGCATCGCGGCGACGCTGCGGGACCGGCTGCCGGGCACCTCGGTCGTCGTCGCGCAGCTGGACCACGCCGGACCCCGCCCGGACGAGGCCCTCGACGCCCTCGCGGTCGCCGGGCACCGCTCCGCCCTGGTCCAGCCGCTGCTCTTCACCCCCGCCTACCACGTGAGCGTCGACCTGCCCGAGGTGCTCGGGCGGTGCCGCGCCGTGCGGTACGGGCTCGCCGTGCGCACCCTCGGCCCCCTCGCCGACCACCCGCTCGTGCTCGACGCCCTCGACCGCCGCCTCCGCGAGCTGGGCCGCGGTCCCGCCGACGCGCTCGTGCTCGCGAGCGCCGGGACGAGCTCGGCGTCGGCCCGGGCGGGCCTCGCCGACCTCGCCCGGGCCTGGGGTCTGCGTCACGGCGTGCCCGCGGTCGCCGCCTTCGCCTCCGCCGCCGAGCCGACACCGGGCGAGGCCGTCGCTGCGCTACGGGCCGAGTGCGGCCGGGACGCACGCGTCGTCGTCGGCTCGTTGTTCCTCGGCCCGGGCTTCCTGCCCGGCCGCGCCCGGACCGGCGCGCTCGAGGCCGGCGCGGTCGCGGTCGCCGAGCCGCTCGCCGACGCCCCGGAGCTCGTGGAGGTCCTCCTCGACCGCTACCGCGGGGCCTGCCTCGACGGCGGCCTGTCGCGGGCGAGTGCTCACATCTCACATCCGGCGGTGTGAACTGTCAGTGCCCCAGGTGTCACGTGCGGTGAGTGAAGGCGAAACCGGCCGTTCCTAGCGTCTCGCCCACCGCACCCGGCCCGGTGGCCCGCCGCCCGCCCCAGCCGGACGGACCACGTCGCCCACACCTGCGAGGAGCACGACGATGACCGCCACCACCGACCGCACCCGCACAGCGCCCCCCACCACGACGACGGCCGCGGGCTCCGGCCCGGTCGTCCGGTTCGGCCGCCGCTGGATCGACGACTACGACGCCGAGGACCGAGAGCTGTGGAACTCCCCCGCGGGGAAGCCGGTCGCCCGGCGCAACCTCGTGTGGTCGATCCTCGCCGAGAACATCGGGTTCAGCGTCTGGCTGCTCATGAGCATCAGCGTGACCTTCCTGCCGGCCGCGGGGTTCGACTTCTCCACCGACCAGCTGTTCTGGCTCGTCTCGACCGCCGGGCTCGTCGGCGCCGCGCTGCGTGTGCCGTACACGTTCATGCCGGCGCTCTTCGGCGGCCGCAACTGGACGGTCGTCAGCGCCCTGCTGCTGCTGATCCCGCTCACGCTCTTCACGGTCGGCGTCGTCGCCCCCGTCACCGCCTACGGCTACTGGCTCCTCGTCGCCGCGACGCTCGGCCTGGGCGGCGGCAACTTCGCCAGCTCGATGGCGAGCATCAGCCACTTCTTCCCCGACCGGGAGAAGGGCTGGGCGCTCGGCCTGAACGCCGCGGGAGGCAACATCGGCGTCGCGGTCGTGCAGTACTTCGTGCCCAAGGTCGTGCTGCTCGCGGGCGTCGCCGTGGTCGGCGGTGCGGTCGGCACCACCGAGGCGGGGCAGGCCCTCTTCCTGCAGAACGCCGCCCTCATGTGGGTGCCGCTGGCGATCGTCGCCGCGCTCGGCGCGTACTTCTTCATGAACAACCTCGGCACCGCCCGGTTCAACTTCCGGGCGCAGGCCGCCGCCGCCACGCGCAAGCAGACCGGCATCATGAGCTTCCTCTACATCGGCACCTTCGGCTCCTTCATCGGCTTCTCGGCGGCCTTCCCGCTGCTGATCAGGAACGAGTTCCCGGACGTCACGCTCGCCAGCTACGCCTTCCTCGGCGCGCTCGTCGGCTCCGTCTCCCGGCCGGTGGGAGGGCTCGTCGCCGACCGGCTCGGCGGCGCCCGCGTCACGTTGTCGACCTTCGTCCTGCAGGCGGTCGCGATCGGGCTCATCCTCGCCTCGCTCGCCGCCGACTCCTTCACCGGCTTCCTGTGGAGCTTCCTGCTCCTGTTCGTGCTCGTCGGCGCGGCCAACGGCTCGACCTACCGGATGATCCCGATCATCTTCCGCGCCGAGGCCGAGGAGAGGGCCAACGAGCGCGGCGAGACCGCCGAGCAGGTCCGGGCGCGCACCCGTCGCGACGCGGCCGCGGCCATCGGCCTCATCTCCGCGGTCGGCGCCTTCGGCGGCGTGTTCATCCCGCGCGGGCTGGCCGAGTCCTACCTCGCCACCGGCGGGGTGACGGCGGCCTTCATCGGCTTCCTCGGCTTCTACGTCGTCTGCGTGGCCGTCACCTGGTGGAACTACATCCGCCCCTCCACGCTCTTCGCCCGCGCCGGCGTCTGAGCCACCCGGGTGGGGCGCCGGGACGCCCGGCGCCCCACCACCGGACAGCCACCCTCACGACCCTGACCGACACCTGGAGGCCCGGGATGACCGACACCCACTGCCCCTACTGCGCCCTGCAGTGCGGGATGCGCGTGACGGCCGTCCCGGGCCCCACCGGCCCGCCCGAGGTGACCGTCGCGCCCCGGGAGTTCCCGACGAACAACGGCGGCCTGTGCGGCAAGGGCTGGAGCGCGGCCGACCTGCTCGCGCACCCCGACCGCCTCACGGCTCCGCTCGTGCGGGCCGTGCCGGGCGACCGCACCAGCGCGTTCGTCCCCACCGACTGGGACACCGCCCTCGACCTCGTCGCCGACGGCATCCGGGCCACGCAGGCGGCGCACGGCCGCGACGGCGTCGCGGTGTTCGGCGGAGGCGGGCTGACCAACGAGAAGGCCTACGCGCTCGGCAAGTTCGCCCGGGTCGCGCTGCGCACCGCGCAGATCGACTACAACGGCCGCTTCTGCATGAGCAGCGCCGCGGGCGCCACCCGGCAGACCCTCGGCGTCGACCGCGGGCTGCCGTTCCCGCTGCCCGACCTGCAGCACGCGGGCGTCGTGCTCCTGCTCGGCTCGAACGTCGCCGAGACCATGCCGCCGTTCGTCTCGCACCTCAACGCCCTCAAGGCCGCCGGGGGGACGCTCGTCGTCGTCGACCCGCGCCGCACGGCGACCGCGGCGCTGGCCGACGTCCACGTGCAGCCGCTGCCGGGCGGCGACCTCGCGGTGCTGCTCGGCGTGCTCCACGTCGTCTTCCGCGACGGCCTCGCCGACGCCGACTACCTCGCCGCACGCGTGGACGGCGTGGACGGCGTCCGCGCCGCCGTGCGGCGCTACTGGCCCGAGCGCGTCGAGCGGATGAGCGGCGTGCCGGCGCGCGAGATCGTCCGGCTGGCGAACCTGCTCGCGCGGCACCGGCCCGCCGCCGGCGGCCGCGGCACCGTGGTCCTCACCGGCCGCGGCAGCGAGCAGCACGCCAAGGGCACCGACACCGTCATCGCCGCGATCGACCTCGCCCTCGCGCTCGGTCTGCCCGGCCGCCCGCACTCGGGCTACGGCTGCATCACCGGCCAGGGCAACGGCCAGGGCGGTCGCGAGCACGGCCTCAAGGCCGACCAGCTGCCCGGCTACCGGGCCATCACCGACCCCGTCGCGCGGGCCCACGTCGCGGGCGTCTGGGGCGTCGACGCCGACTCGCTGCCCGGCGCCGGGCTGTCGGCGTACGAGCAGCTGGCGGCGCTCGGCACCCCCGGCGGGCCGCGGGCGCTGCTCGTCGCCGGCTCCAACCCCGTCGTGAGCGCACCCAACGCCGACCTCGTCACGCAGCGGCTGAGGAGCCTCGACCTGCTCGTCGTCACCGACCTGTTCCTGTCGGAGACGGCCGCGCTCGCCGACGCCGTGCTCCCCACGACCATGTGGGCCGAGGAGACCGGCACCATGACGAACCTCGAGGGCCGGGTCGTCCTGCGCCGGGCCGCGGTGGCCGCCCCGTCAGGGGTCCGCAGCGACCTGGAGGTCCTCTCGGGCCTGGCCGACCGGCTCGGGGCCGGCGTCGACTTCCCCGCCGACGCCTTCGTCACCGACGCCGAGGCCGTCTTCGACGAGCTGCGCAAGGCGAGCGGCGGCGGCGCGGCGGACTACGGCCACATCACGCACGCGAGCGCCGGTGACGGCGGCACGTTCTGGGGGAGCCCGCGCATGTTCACCGACGCGTTCCCCACCCCCGACGGCCGCGCCGCCATGAAGGTCGTGCACCACCGCGACGTCGTCGAGGACGTCGACGACGACTTCCCGTGGCTGCTCACTACCGGGCGGGTGCTCGCCCAGTACCAGTCGGGCACGCAGACCCGGCGGACACGCGCGCTGCACGACGCCGCCCCGCGCGCATTCGTCGAGGTCCACCCCGTGCTCGCCGAGGCCCACGGCATCGGCGACGGCGACCTCGTCACGCTCACCAGCCGCCACGGCACGGCGACGGCGCCCGCGCGGCTGTCCGTCGACATCCGGCCCGACACCGTCTTCATGCCCTTCCACTACGCCGGGACCGAGCGCGCGAACTCGCTCACGTCCCCGGCGCTGGACCCGACCAGCCGCATGCCCGAGTTCAAGGCGTGCGCCGTCCGGCTCACCCGCTCCCAGGAGGTCGCACCGTGAGCGTGCCCGTCCAGACCGCACGGCCCGGCCGCCGCGAGCGGCTCGTCGTGATCGGCAACGGCATGGCCGGGTCCCGCCTGGCCGAGGAGGTGCTGGCCCGCGACACCGCAGGCCGCTGGCACGTCACGGTCGTCGGCGACGAGCCGGTCGAGGCGTACAACCGCATCCAGCTGTCCGCCGTGCTCGCGGGCCACCACGACGTCGCCGACCTCACCCTGGCTCCCGTCGGCGCGCTCGCCGAGGCCGGCGCCGACGTGCTGACCGGGCTGCTGGTCTCGCGCGTGCACCGCAGCACCCGGACGGTCCACCTGTCCGACGGCAGCACGCTGGCTTACGACCGCCTCGTCCTGGCGACCGGCAGCGCCCCGGTCCTGCCGCCGATCCCCGGCCTGCTGCGCGTCGACCCGGAGCGTCCCGAGGGGCTGCCCGGGCTGCACCCGCAGGCCTTCGCCTTCCGGACCCTGGCCGACTGCGAGGGGCTGCTCGACGCGGCGAGCACCGCGCGACGCGCGGTCGTCGTCGGGGGCGGCCTGCTGGGGCTCGAGGCCGCGCGCGGGCTCACCGAGCGCGGCGTGGCCGTCGAGGTCGTCCAGATGGCCGGGTGGCTCATGAACGGCCAGCTCGACCCTGACGCGGGCGAGGTGCTCCGGCGCACCCTCGCCCGGCGGGGCATCACGACCTACCTCGGCACGCGCGCCACGCAGCTCGTGAGCGACCGGCGCACCGGCCGGCTGCGGGGCGTCCGGCTCGCCGACGGCCACGTGCTCGACTGCGACCTCATCGTGTTCGCCGCCGGGGTGCGCGCCAACCAGCGCCTGGCCCGGGAGGCCCGGCTCGCCACGGCCCGCGGCGTCCTCGTCGACGAGACGCTCACCAGCCCCGACGACCCGCGCGTGCACGCCGTCGGCGACTGCGCCGAGGTCGTCCGGCCCGACGGCACGCACGTCGTCTCCGGCCTCGTCGCGCCGGCGTGGGAGCAGGCGGACACCCTTGCCCGGACCCTGACCGCGCCGGACGGCAGCGCGGTCCCGGCTCGGTGGCGCGCGGGCCGGGTCGTCACGCGGCTCAAGGCCAGCGGCGTCGACCTCGCGGCCATGGGGGAGGTGCAGGCCGCGCCCGCCGACTCCGACGGCGACACCGAGGTGCTCGTGTTCAGCGACTGGGCACGCGGCGTCTACACCAAGATCGTGCTGCGCGGCGGCCGGGTCGCCGGCGGCATCCTGCTCGGCGACACCTCGAGCGTCGGCGCGCTGACGACGGCGTTCGACCGCGGCAGCCCCGTCCCGCCCGACCGCCGGTTTCTGCTCTTCACCCCGCGCTACGCGAGCGCCGCCGCGGCCCCCGTCGCCGAGCTCGCCGACGACGCGACCGTCTGCCACTGCAACCAGGTACCGGCCGGTCGCATCCGCGACGCGGTCCGCTGCGGCGCGCACGACGTGGCGGCCGTCGCCGCGTGCACCCGGGCCAGCACGGGGTGCGGTTCGTGCGCGGGCGACGTCCGCGCCCTCATCGCGTCCCTGCTCGACGACGTCGAGGCAGCACCCGACACCGAGAGGAGCCCGGCATGAGCGACACCCGGCACCCGGACACCCCTGGCACGCTGGACGGCAGCACGCACCGCGTGGTCGTCGTCGGCCACGGCATGGTGGGCCACAGGTACGCCGTCGAGCTCGACGAGGCCCTGCGCTCCGCCGGGCTGAGAGCGCGCGTGAGCATCACGGTCTGCGGCGAGGAGCGGCAGGCGGCCTACGACCGCGTCGGCATGTCGTCGTTCTTCGACGGCAGGACCGCCGAGCAGATGAGCCTCGTCGAGGCCGGCTGGGTCGAGGCGAGCGAGGTCGACGTGCGCCTCGCCGACCCCGTCACGACGATCGACCGTGACGCGCGCACGGTCACGACCGCCGCGAGGCACGTCGTGCCCTACGACACGCTCGTGCTCGCGACCGGGTCGAGCTGCGTCGTGCCGCCCGTACCCGGTCACGACGCCCCGGGGGCCTTCGGCTACCGCACGATCGACGACCTCGAGCGCATGCAGGCGTGGGCCGACGGCAGGGGCACGGGCGTCGTGCTCGGCGGCGGCCTGCTCGGGCTCGAGGCCGCGCAGGCGCTGCAGCACCTGGGCCTCGAGGTGCACGTGCTCCAGAAGGGCCCGCGCCTCATGCCCGCCCAGCTCGACGTCGGCGGCGGCTCCATGCTGCGCCGGCACGTCGAGGGCCTCGGCATGCACGTGCACCTCGACGCCGACACCACGCGGATCCGCACGGGCGCGGACGGCGCCGTGGCCGCGGTCGAGCTCGCGGACGGCACACGCATCGACACCGACGTCGTCGTGTTCTCCCCCGGCATCCGCCCACGTGACGAGCTCGCCCGTGCCTGCGGCCTCGTCGTCGGACCCCGCGGCGGGGTCGTGGTCGACGAGCACTGCCGGACCGCCGACCCCGCGGTGTTCGCCGTCGGGGAGTGCGCGCTCGCGCGGGACGCCGTCTGGGGCCTGGTCGCACCGGGCTACGCCATGGCCAAGGTCGCCGTCGCGCACCTCGTCGCGGCGCTCGTGGGCGACCCGGCGCCCGAGGTGGCCTTCCTCGGCGCGGACATGTCGACGGCGCTCAAGTGCACGGGGGTCGACGTCGCGAGCGTCGGGCGGCACACCCTCGACGACCCCGACGTCCTCGAGCTCGTGTGGAACGACCCGTCGCGCAAGGTCTACAAGAAGCTCCTCCTGCGCGAGTCCACGGGCGAGGTGCTCGGCGCCGTGCTCGTCGGCGACGCCGAGGCCTACCCGCTGCTGAAGTCGCTCGCCTCGGCGGGTGCGCCGCTGCCGGGCCCACCGGAGTCCGTGCTCTTCCCGGGCGCCGGTGACGGGCCCGCGGTCGCCGGACCCGCGGGGCTGCCGGACGCGACCGTCGTCTGCTCGTGCCACGACGTGACGAAGCGCTCCATCTGCGACGCGGTCCACTCCGGCGCGCACGACGTGCCCGCGGTCAAGGGCTGCACGAAGGCCGGGACCGGCTGCGGCTCGTGCGTGCCGATGCTCGCGCAGCTCGTCGACGCCGAGCTCGGGAAGCTGGGCGTCCAGGTCGACCGTTCGCTGTGCGAGCACTTCGCCCTCACGCGGCGCGAGCTGTACGACGTCATCCGCGCGCGCGCCTACACGACGTTCACCGAGACCGTCACGGGCGTCGGCACCGGGCGCGGCTGCGACATCTGCAAGCCCGTCGTCGCCTCGGTCCTCGCCACCCTGGCGCCTGCGCACGTGCTCGACGGCGAGAACGCGGCCCTGCAGGACACCAACGACCACGTGATGGCGAACATGCAGAAGAACGGCACGTACTCCGTCGTGCCGCGCATGCCCGGCGGTGAGGTCACGCCCGCGGGCCTCATCGTCATCGGTGAGGTGGCGCGCGACTTCGGCCTCTACACCAAGCTCACGGGCGGGCAGCGCATCGACATGTTCGGCGCGCGGCTGGAGGAGCTGCCCGCGATCTGGCGCCGCCTCGTCGACGCGGGCTTCGAGTCCGGGCACGCCTACGGCAAGAGCCTCCGGACCGTGAAGTCGTGCGTGGGCTCGGACTGGTGCCGGTACGGCGTGCAGGACTCCACCGGCCTCGCGGTCGCCCTCGAGCTGCGGTACCGCGGCCTGCGCAGCCCGCACAAGCTCAAGTCGGCGGTCTCCGGCTGCGCGCGGGAGTGCGCCGAGGCGCAGAGCAAGGACTTCGGGGTCATCGCCACCGAGGCCGGCTGGAACCTGTACGTCGGCGGCAACGGCGGCATGCGACCGCGCCACGGGGACGTGCTCGTCAAGGACGTCTCGACCGAGGACCTCATCCGCTACGTCGACCGGTACCTCATGTTCTACGTCCGCACCGCCGACCGGCTGCAGCGCACGAGCACGTGGCTGGACTCCCTCGACGACCCCGACAGCGGGCTGTCGGGCGTGGCGTACCTGCGTCACGTCGTCGTCGACGACGCCCTGGGACTCGGCGCCGAGCTGGAGGCGGACATGGCCCGCCACGTCGACGGCTACGCCGACGAGTGGGCCGCGACGCTGGCGGACCCGGACCGGCTGTCGAGGTTCCTGTCGTTCGTTAACGCCCCCGAAACCACCGACGACTCGATCCGCTTCACGATGGAACGGGGCCAGATCCGTCCCGCGACGGAGGCGGAGGTCGCGGCCGGGACCGCCCTCCCCCCGCGCGGCGCCCGACGCGTGTCGCTCGGCATCCCGGAGGTGATGAGCCGATGAGCACCACGATCGAGCACCACGTCACGATGGCGACCGAGGAGGACGGCTGGGTAGACGTGTGCCCGCTCAGGCGGCTGCTGCCCGAGCGCGGCGACGCCGCCCTCGTCGGCGGCGTGCAGGTCGCGCTCTTCCGGCTGCACGACGGGACCGTGCGCGCCGTCGGCAACCGCGACCCGTTCTCCGGGGCCAACGTCCTGGCGCGGGGCATCGTCGGAACGCGCGATGGGACCGACGTCGTCGCCTCTCCGCTGTACAAGCAGCACTTCGACCTGTGGACCGGGGTGTGCCAGGAGGACGCCGACGCGAGGATCCCCGTCCACGAGGTGCGTGTCGTCGACGGCCGCGTCCTCGTGCGGCTCGCGCCCGACACCCGACCGGGAGCGCTTCCCGCATGAGCGCCGACGCAGGTCCTGCGACGTACTCCGAGCCGCCACCGTTCGGTGGCGAGGGCTCCGGGGCCGTCCGGCCGCTCGAGGGCTACGTGGTGGGCATCACGGCGGACCGTCGTCGGGCCGAGCTCGCCACGCTGCTGGAGCGCAAGGGCGCGCGGACCATGACCGGCACCGCGATCCGCCTGGTCCCGCTGGCCGACGACCGCGACCTGCTGCAGGCCACGCAGGCGCTCGTCGCGGACGCACCGACCCACGTCGTCGTCACGACGGGGATCGGCTTCCGGGGCTGGACCGAGGCGGCCGACGGCTGGGGCCTCGGGGACCGGCTGCGCGAGACGCTGTCGCGGGCGCGCATCCTCGCGCGCGGACCCAAGTCGACCGGCGCGATCCGTGCCAACGACCTGCGCGAGGAGTGGTCGGCCGTCTCGGAGTCCTCCGGGGAGGTCCTCGAGCGGCTGCTGCAGGAGGACCTCACCCGGGCCCGGGTGGCCGTTCAGCTGCACGGCGAGCCGCTGCCCTTCCTCACGCAGGCGCTCCGCGCCGCCGGGGCGCAGGTCGTCGAGGTGCCGGTGTACCGCTGGACGCTGCCGGAGGACGTAGCGGGGCTGGACGCCCTCGTCCAGGCCGCTGCGGCCGGCAACGTGGACGCCATCACCTTCACCTCCGCCCCCGCCGTCCTCGCGACGCTCGAACGGGCCACCGCCCTCGACGTCGGCGACCGTGTGCTGGCGCGCCTGCGGAGCCGGTCCGTGCTCGCGTGCTGCGTCGGGCCCGTCACCGCCGGGCCTCTCGTGGACCGCGACGTCCCCACCGTGCAGCCGCCCCGCTCCCGCCTCGGCGCGATGGTCCGCCACCTCGGCGAGGCCCTCCCGGAGCGGGACAGCCACCCGCTGTTCGTCGGCGGGCACAGGCTCGTCGTGCTCGGCACCGGGGTGCGGCTCGACGGCCGCTGGCGCGACGTCCGCCCCACCCAGCTCGCCGTGCTGCGTGCGCTGTGCCAGCGCCCGGGCCACGTGCTGTCGCGCGCCCAGCTCGCCGAGGCGCTGCCCGGGTGCGGCGACGAGCACGCGGTCGAGATGGCGGTGGCGCGGCTCCGGGGCTCCCTCGGGGACTCGCGCATGGTCCAGACCGTGGTCAAGCGGGGGTACCGGCTGGCCTACGACCCGAGCGCGTCGTACTAGGAGCCTCCGCCGGTGGCCCGACGCGGCGCAGCGCGAGCAGCACCCCGAGCGCGAGCAGCCACAGGTACCAGGCCGTGTAGACGTTGAGGCTCCAGAACTCGAGCGTGGGCTGACCGAACGCGGTCGCGACCGGGACGAGGACCGCCCAGGCGACCGACAGCGCGACACCGACGACGGCGAACCACCGCGGCAGGCCGCGGGCGCGCAGCACGAACAGCGACACCCCGACGGCCCAGATGCCCTGCAGCAGCCAGCCCAGGTGCTCGCCCAGGGCGCCGCCGGCGTAGCCGTTGACGAGGTCGTACACCGCCGCGGTGGCCGCCAGGTCGGCCTCGCCGGCCGCGGGGTCGGTCCACCGGTCGGCCAGACCCGGGACGGTGATGGGCCAGCGGACCCAGCCGAGCATCTGGGCGAAGGCACCGAGCACGCCGAAGGCCGTGATGGCACGGGCCGCCGTCTGGCCGCGGGTCAGGCCGTCCTGGACACCGACCGCGGCGGGGATGAGGACGAGGCTCGAGAGGAGGAACACGTAGAAGCCGGCGCGGACCCACTGCTCGGCCTCGACGAAGGCGTCGAGGGCGCTCGTGCCGGGCTCGTCGAGCACCGCGGGCCAGCCGAACTGCGTGCCGAGGATCGCGTAGCCGACCAGCGACAGCACGCCCGAGGCGGCGAGGAGACCGCCGGTGACGGGCAGGCGCCGGGCGGCGGGCAGGTGCCGGGTGACCGGGCCGCTCACGCCGCCACCTCGTCCGTGCTCGTGGCCGGGACGCGCGCCGCGGCGACCATGCGGGCGACGGCCGCGTCCGAGGGCTCGGGCGTCAGGCCGAGCGCGTCGCGGGTGGCCCGGTCGTCGAGGACGAACGGGGCCGTGAACTGGTAGAGCGTGCCGCGCAGCTCCCGCAGCACCGGCGAGAACCAGCCGGCGACGCGCAGGGCCGTCGGGCCGGTCCCGACGACGCGCGGCAGGGGGACGCCGGCCGCGGCGGCGAGGTCGGCGAGCACCTCGCGCTGCGTGCGCGGCGGGTTGCTCGGCACGTGCCAGACCCTCCCGTGCGTGCCCGGGTCGTCGGCGACGGCGACGAGGGTGCGCGCGGTGTCGCCGGTGGTCGTCCAGGAGTGCGGCTGGTCGGGATCGCCGATCACCCGCAGCGTCCGGCCGCGCAGCAGGTCCGGCAGCAGCCGGTGCACCGCGGACTGGTCGTGGGCGTCGAGGTAGTCGCTCGCGCGGACCTCGACGACGCGGACCCGGCCGGCGTCGTGCGCCGCCTTCGCCCCGGCCCACATCCGCGCCCGGACGAGGCCCTTGCTGTCGGTCGCCCCGACGGGCAGGTCCGGGGTCATCGGCACGTCGACCGGGCCGTAGGGGTAGAGGTTGCTGACCGTCGCGAGGACGGCGCCGACGGCCTCGGCCGCCCCGAGCAGCGACGCCGCGACGGGCGGCCAGTCGGTGCTCCAGCGGTGGTACGCGGGGTTCACGCAGTTGTGGACGGCGACGGCGCGGTCGTCGGGGTGCCCGCTCCCGGCGACGACGTCGGCGAGGGCGGCGGCGTCGCCCGCGTCGAGGGCGACGCGCTCGACGGCGGGGTGCTCCGGGCCGGTGCCGGAGCGGGTGACGACGGTGACGCGGTCGCCGCGGCCGGCGAGCAGGCGGGCGACAGCCGTGCCGACGGTGCCGGCGCCGACGACGACGTGCCGGGCGCCCGCGGGGCGCGGGGAGAGGTGGGGCGAGGGGAACGGGGCCGGGGTTGTCATGGTGGTCTCCTGTGTGAGCGGTGCTCTCTACAGGGAGCAGTGAACACCTGGCATGCGCGTTCAGGCAAGAGCAGTGCTCACATTCGTGTGCAGCGCTCGCACGTGTGGTTCGATGGGCCGCATGACGCCGCCGACGACGACCGCCGAGGGGGTGCGGGCCCGGGCCCGCACGGAGATGCGCCAGGCGATCCTCGACACCGCGCGGGCGCACCTGGTCGAGCAGGGGGCGACGGGGTTGTCGCTGCGGGCGGTCGCGCGCGACGTCGGCATGGTGTCCTCGGCGCTGTACCGCTACTTCGAGAACCGGGACGCGCTGCTGACCGCGCTCATCATCGAGGCCTACGACTCGCTCGGGGAGGCCGCCGAGCGGGCCGAGGCCCGCGTCGACCGCGACGACCTGGAGGGGCGGTGGCTGGCGGTCGCGACGACGGTGCGCGGCTGGGCGCTCGCGCACCCGCACCAGTACGCGCTCGTCTACGGCTCGCCGGTCCCGGGCTACCGCGCGCCGCAGGACACCATCGGGCCGGCGACCCGTGTGGCCGCCCTGCTCGCGGGGCTGCTGCGCGACATCGCCGGCGGCGACGACGGCGCCGACGCCGCCGGCGGTCCCGCCGCGGGAGCCGGCACCGAGCCCCCGGCGGACGCGGTCGCCGCCGTCGCCCCTATGCGCGCCTTCCTCGGCGAGCAGGTGCCCGCGGACCTCGCGCTGCGAGGCCTGCTGGCGTGGACGGCCGTGTTCGGTCTCGTGTCGTTCGAGCTCTTCGGCCAGCTGCACAACGTCGTGGAGCCGGACGGCCGGGAGGCGGTGTTCGAGGCGGAGGCACGCCGGCTGGCCCGCCAGGTGCTCGTGACGGGCTGAGCGGCAGGGCTGGTTGGATGGCGCCGTGATGCTGGCGCTGGAGCTGTTCCGCTCGGTCCCCCGCTACGCCGCGGCCCGGGCCGTGAGCGCGGTCGGCAGCGTCCCGGGGCTCCTCATCGGCCCGATGGCCCCGGTGCGGCTCGTGACGACCAGCGAGCCGGAGGTGCGCCACGACGGCTGGGCCCAGGTGAAGGTGCACCTCAGCGGCATCTGCGGGTCCGACCTCGGCGCCGTGACGGGCTCCACCTCGCTGTACTTCGCGGCGGTGTCGTCGATGCCGTGCGTGCCGGGCCACGAGCTCGTCGGCACCCTCACCGAGGACTGCGAGGACCTGCCCGCCGGCACGCGCGTGGTCGTCGACCCCGTGCTCGCGTGCGCCGCCCGCGGGCTCGAGCCGTGCGAGCAGTGCGCGGCCGGGCACACCAACCGCTGCGACCGCGTGACGGTCGGGCACCTGAAGCCCGGGCTGCAGACCGGCTACTGCCGCTCCACGGGCGGCGGCTGGGGCGAGCGCCTCGTCGCGCACCGCTCGCAGCTGCACGCCGTCCCGGACGACCTGCCCGACGAGCGGGCGGTGCTCGTCGAGCCGCTCGCGTGCGCGGTGCGCCTCGCCGAGCGTGCCGCGGTGCGCGAGGGCCAGACGGTCCTCGTCTCCGGTGCGGGGGCCGTCGGGCTCTTCGCGACGCTCGCGCTGCGCGAGCTGACCCCGGCGGGGCGCATCGTCGTGGTCGCGAAGCACGGTGCGCAGGCCGCCCTGGCCCGACGCCTCGGTGCGACCGACGTCGTCGAGCCCGGCGAGGCGCTGCGCGGCGTCCGGCGGCTCACGCAGGCGCTGACGGTCCGCACGTCCCTGCCGGGCCTGGCGGCGCGCCAGGACCAGGAGTTCCTCCTCGGTGGCGTGGACGTGGCCGTGGACGCCGTGGGCTCCGCCGCGTCGCTCGACCTCGCGCTGCGGGCCACCCGGGCGGGCGGCCGGGTCGTCGTGTCGGGCATGCCGGGGCGCGGCGCCGACCTCAGCCCCGCGTGGTTCCGCGAGCTCGAGGTCGTCGGCACGTACGCCTCCGCCGGGGACGCCTTCCCCACCGCGCTGCGCCTCGCGGCCACCGCTCCGCTCGGGGACGGGGTCGGTGGCGAGGGCGACGTGCTCGGCGCCGTCTACCCGCTGCACCGCTGGCGCGAGGCGCTGGACCACGCCTCGAGCGCCGGTCGCCTCGGCACGGTCAAGGTGGCCTTCGACCCGCGCCAGCGCTGAGCCCGGGGGTCGGCCGGGGCCCTCACACCGGCAGCGGCAGCCACCGCGCGGCCCCGCCTGCGCCGACGACGACGAGGCCGTCGCACGCGGCGAGCCCCCGCAGCATGCCGGCCCTCGCGTGCGCGAGGGGTCGCGCCGCTCCCGTCGCGAGGTCGAGCGCGGCGGGCAGCGCGCACGGCCACGGGCCGGCCGGGACCTCGCCCGCGAGGCGCACGGGCGAGAGGTCGGCCACGGGCGCTCCGAGCCAGCCGGCCAGCAGCGGTCCGGCGAGCAGCACCGTCGCGAGGACGGCCCCCGCGGGCTCCCCCGGCAGGCCCACCACGACGGGACCGTCCGGCACGGCCGCGAGCAGCGCGCTGCCACCGGGCCGCACGTCGAGCCCGTCGACGACCACGTGCGCCCCGACCTGCCCGAGCACGCGCCGCAGGTGGTCCCCGCGGCCGCGGCCCGTGCCGCCGGACACGACGACGACGTCGACGGTCGAGCGGTACGGACCCGACAGGACGTCCGCGAGCGCGTCCGGGTCGTCGCCGAGGCGGCTCGTGCGCGCGAGGTCGTGCCCGAGGTCGGCGCCGAGCGCGACCAGGAGGTCCGGCAGAACGTGCGTGAGCGAGTCGCGGGTGCGCGCCGGGCGCGACGGACCGGTCCCGACCAGGCCCTCACCGGTGACGAGCAGCGCCGTCCTCGGCGGCACGACGACGTGGACGGCGTCGACGCCGGCGGCCGCGGCGAGCCCCAGCGCCAGCGGGCGCAGCACCGTGCCGCGCGGCAGCACGACCTCGCCGGCCGCCATCTCCTGACCACGCGGCCGGACGTGGTCGCGCCCCGTCGAGCGCCCGAGCGTGAGCACGGGGACGTCGCTCGCCTCGCGCGACACCGAGCCGTCGACGTCGCGGACGACCCGGTCCGCACCGCGCGGCAGGGGGGCGCCCGTCACGACGACGGTCGCGGCTCCCGGCGGGAGCACGTCGCCGACGACCTCGGCCGCCCCGAGCACCCGCCACGGGCCGGCACCCGCTACGGCCCAGCCGTCGACCGCGGCCACGTCGACGGGCGGGACGGCCCCGGCGGCCCGCACCTCGACGGCGAGCACGCGCCCGTGGGCCCGCTCGAGCGCGACGGGCACGTGCCGCGGCACACGGGCCGTGCCGAGCGCCCGCGCCGCCTCGCGCGCGTCGTCGAGCCCGACGGGACCGGTCACCGACCGGGGTCGGCGTCACCCCGGGCGTCGCGGTGCTCGCCGAGGGCCTCCTCCAGCTCCGCGCGCAGCGCCGCGAGGTCGCCGGAACGGGGCGCGTCGCTCCCGGCGCCGCGGGCCGCGAGCGCGACCCCGAGCAGGAACGTCGTGAGCGGCGCCGCCGGCCGCGCGACGGTGTGCGCGGCGTCCTTGGCGACGTCGAGCACCTCGGCCACGAGCCGCTCCGGGTCGTCGAGCAGGTCGGTGAGCTGGGGCTCCAGGCCCCACCGCGCGGCGAGGCCGACCGTCCAGGCGTCGAGGTGCGCGCGGCTCAGCTGTTCGGGGGTGTCCACGTCCGCCAGCCTGCCCGACAGCGCGGCGCCCGTCGCGGCCGTCCACGTCAGCCGGGCCGCCACGGCCTTCAGGCCCGGGCCCCGCGGCGCCGCCCCGCGCGCCCCGCGCACGACGGGCCGCTCGCGGAGCGCCGCGGCCACAGCCGCGCGCAGCGCACCCGCGCGGTAGGCGGCGAGCAGCCACTGCGCCCGCCCGTCGCCGTCGACCGGGACCACGGCGTCCCACGCGCGCGCCGGTCCGGCAGGGCGGCCCACCGCCTCGGCGTCGGCCGCTGCGGCCACGAGCTGGGCGTGCAGCGCGCGCACCGCCGCCCCGTCGACCCGCGGCAGGTCCGCGGCCAGCACGACGACCTCGGGGGCGGTCGTGAGCGCCAGGCCCGCGGCCAGCCCGGCCACCGGGCCGCTGCCGGCCGGGTCCTCCCTCGTGAGCACGACCTCGACCCCCGGCGGTGCCGTGGCGGGCGGTCGCGGCCCGACCACCACCACGCGGTCGGCGCCACCCGCGGCCAGTGCGGCGACGGCCCGGTCGAGCAGGGCGCGACCCCCGACCCGGAGCGCTGTCTTGTCGGCGCCGCCCATCCGGCGCGACGCGCCGCCCGCGAGCACGATGCCGTCCACGTCCTCAGTCTGTCCGCAGTCCGCCCACCGTCGTGCGCCCTCGCTTCCCCCTGCCTCCCGTCCCCTCCCTCCCGCCCCCTCCCTCCGCACGGTCGGCGACCGCGCCCACGGACCGGCCGCACCGTCGGCGACCGCGCCCCCGCGCCCGGAGGAACCGGGAGGGGGGTGCGCGCGCTCATGACGCGGGCTGGGTCCCGCCCGTCGACACGCCGACGAGACCGCCCAGGAGCCAGCTCTCGTCCGGTCGCGACGAGTGCTGGCTCCCCGCGGCCCCGACCGGCGTGTCGCACCCGCTCAGCCAGCCCGCGTCCAGAGCGCCCGGACCCCCTCCCCCTGCTCCAGCGCCGTGAGCGCCCGCCCACGCCGGACCGCCGCGCCGACGCTGCGGACGATGTCGCCGCGCCGGTTGAGCACGACGTCGGGGACGTCGACGATCTGCCAGCCGGCGAGGCCGCCGAAGCGGAGCACGTTGTCGTGCAGCACCTGGTGCGCCCACTGCCGCACGAGCGGGAACCGCACGAGCCGCACCCCGACGCGCCACGCGGGCCACGCCAGGCCGAACCGGGCGAGGACGGTGCCGTCGTCGTGCTCCACCTCGTAGCCGACGGCGGTCGGCCGCAGCCCGGCCCTCAGCAGGACGGCGCGCAGGCGGCTCTCGTCGACGCCCCACGAGCGGCGGTCGACGCGCTCCAGCGCCCAGCGGGCCGCCACCGCCCCGCGGCCCCGTCGCCGGTGGGCGAGCCCGTCGGACAGGTGCTCCGGCTCCACGAGGCCCGCCCGCCACGCCGCGTCCGCCACGACGAGCAGCTCCACAGGGGTCGCGCCGTCCCCCGCGAGGTCGAGCCAGGTGCGCGCGACCGGGGTGACGGGCAGGGCGACGGGCAGGACGACGGGTGGGGCGATGAGGCCGGCCGGTCCGGGGGCGGCGGCACGGAGGTCGCTCCGCTCCACCAGCCGGGAGCGGTGCGCGACGACGCCGCGTCGTGCCGGCGCGTTGCTGCCGTGCGTGACCGTCACGTGGACGACGTCGAGCGACCGGAGCGGCACCGGCAGCCCGTGCAGCGCGGCGGCGGTCCAGTGGCTGAGCGTCGCCCGGGGCACCCGCGACAGGAGGCGGTCGGCACGCTGGCGGAGCCGGTGCAGCGCGGCGACGTCCGGGCCCCAGTCGTCGTCCCGCGCGTCGTCCGGGTCGCCGTCCCGGTCGTCTGGGTCGTCGTAGGGCCCGGTCTCCACGCGCCCCATCGTGCGTGCACGGCCCAGGCCCCCGGGGCGTGCCGGCACATCTGTGGACGATGGTTGGATACCCCGCATGACCCGTCCCGGATTCGTGCTCGAGGTCGACGACCGGACCCCGCCGCTCGTGGTCCACGAGGGCGAGGGGTTCCGGCTCGAGCGCTTCCCGCGCGGTACGCGCGTCGTGTACCCGCCGGAGAGCCTGCCCGCGGTCCCGGACGTCGACGCCGCCATCCAGGAGGCCCTGCACCACCCCCTCGAGAGCGAGCCGCTGCCGGCCCTGCTCCGGGCGGGCATGCGGCTGACGATCGCCTTCGACGACATCTCCATCCCGCTGCCGCCGATGCGCTCCCCCGACATCCGCCAGCGGATCATCGAGGCCGTCCTCGAGCTCGCCGCGCAGGCCGGTGTCGACGACGTCGAGCTGGTGAGCGCCAACGCCCTGCACCGCCGGCTGACCGCCGACGAGCTCAAGCACATCGTGGGCGAGCGGGTGTTCCGCAGCTTCTTCCCGCAGGGGGCGCTGTACAACTTCGACGCCGAGGACAAGGACAACATCACCCACCTCGGGGAGACCCGGCACGGGGAGTCCGTCGACCTCCACAAGCGGTCGGCGGAGTCCGACCTGCTCGTCTACGTCAACGTCAACCTCGTGGCGATGGACGGCGGGCACAAGTCCGTCGCCATCGGGCTCGCGCCGTACTCGAGCCTGCGGCACCACCACAACAGCCACACCATGGTCCAGAGCCGCTCGTTCATGGACCACAAGAAGTCGGCCCTGCACTCGAGCGCGTGGCGCATGGGCACGGTCGTCGCGGAGCACGTCAAGGTGTTCCAGATCGAGACGACTCTCAACAACACGATCTTCCCCGACGCGTACTCGTTCCTGCAGAAGCGCGAGTGGGAGTGGAACATCGCCGACCAGGCCCGCTTCGTCGGGGTCCGGCGCGGGCTCGCCGTCGCGCCGAAGCGGCTGCGCCACCGCGCGTTCCACGGCATCCGCTCCGAGTACGGCCTCACGGGCGTGCGCGCGGGCGAGGTCGAGGCCGTCCACGAGGCGACGATCGCCGCCGTGCACCGCCAGCAGCTCGTCCCGGTGCAGGGGCAGAGCGACGTCATGGTCCTCGGGGTGCCGTTCGTCGGGCCCTACAACGTCGACTCCGTGATGAACCCGGTCCTCGCCGCGTGCATGGGGCTCGGCTACTACTTCAACTCCTACCGGGGCGCGCCCGTGGTCCGTCCCGGCGGAGCGGTGATCCTCTACCACCCGGTCGAGCCGGAGTTCCACCAGCTGCACCACCCGAGCTACGTCGACTTCTTCGAGGAGGTCCTCTCGACCTCCACGGAGCCGGCCGTCATCGAGAAGCAGTTCGAGGAGCGGTACGCCACCGACCCCTGGTACGTGCACCTGTACCGGACGAGCCACGCCTACCACGGCGTCCACCCGTTCTACATGTGGTACTGGATCGCCCACGCGCTCGACCACCTCGGCGGCGGCCGCAACGTCGTGTGGGTCGGCGGCGACCGGAAGGCGTGCGCGCGCATGGGCTTCCGCGCCGCCTCCACGCTGCAGGACGCCCTCGAGATGGTGTCCGACACGGTCGGGCCCGACCCGTCGATCACGTACCTGCACAACCCGCCGCACCTCGTCGCCGACGTGAGCGTCCCCGACCTCGCGGCGGCGGGCGGCACGGTGGGCTCCACGGTGGGTGGCACGGCGGGCGGCGCCTCGGGCGCGTCGGCGTGAGCCGTCCGGCCATGACGCCGTGGCGCTTCGTTCGCGACGGCTACCACGACGTCCGCACCGTCGCGCGCGGCTGGCGCTGGGGCGTCGGCCGCCGGGCCCTCGTGCCGCGCTCGGCCGAGCCGTACGTGCCCGCGCGCTCCACACGCGTGTTCCCGACACGCTGGGCGCGCGGGCCGCTCGCGCGCGCGGTCCGCGAGGTCGCGCTCGGCGTCGGCATGAACGGCCTGCTCCGCTCGCAGGTGAGCGTCCGTGCCCACGGCCTCGACGTGCTCGACCGCGTCGAGGGGCCGGTCGTGTTCGTGGCGAACCACTCCAGCCACGTCGACACGCCCCTCATCCTCAACACGCTGCCCCCGCGCTGGCGCCGGCGCACCGCGGTCGCCGCGGCCGCCGACTACTTCTTCGACACGTGGTGGCGCGCGGCCGGCTCCGCCCTGCTGTTCAACACGTTCCCGATCGAGCGCCGCGGTGGCTCGCTGTCGAACACGCCGGGCTACCTGCTGCGCGACGGCTGGTCGGTCGTCGTGTACCCCGAGGGCACCCGCTCCCGCGACGGGTGGACGCAGCCGTTCAAGCTCGGCGCGGCCTTCATGGCCTCCAGCGCGCAGGTGCCCGTCGTGCCGCTCGCGCTGCGCGGCACGTTCAACGCCATGCCGCACGAGCAGGGCTGGCCGAGCCCGGGCCGCCCGCCCGTGAGCATCCGCTACGGCGAGCCGCTGCTGCCGCGCGAGGGCGAGGGACCGCGCGAGCTCGCGAAGCGGATCGAGGCGGCGATGGCCGCGCTCGTCGACGAGGACTCCGCGTCGTGGTTCGACGCCAGGCGACGGGCGGCCACCGGCGGCTCCGCGCCCACGAGCGGGCCCGACGTCGCCCGCTGGCGCCGGGTGTGGGCCACCAGCCGGCCACCGGCGCAGCGCGGCCGTCGCACCGTGTGGCGCTGAGCCGGCCCGCCGGCTGACAGGCTGGCCCCGTGGAGCACCTCGCACCCCTGCTGCTGACCCCCGTGCTCGTCGAGAAGCCGTGGGGCGGCCGGCGGCTCGGTGACCTCGGTCGTGACCTGCCGCCGGACGCGGCCGTGGGCGAGTCGTGGGACGTCGTCGACCTCGACGGGTCCGCGACGTCGCAGCCGTCGCCGGTCAGCCGCGTCGCGCACGGGCCCTACGAGGACCTCACGCTCACCGAGCTCGTCCGGGAGCACCGTGAGGCGGTCCTGGGCCGCACCCGCGCGACCGAGGACGACCGGTTCCCGCTGCTGTTCAAGCACCTCGACGCCCGCGAGCCGCTGTCGGTGCAGGTGCACCCGACGCCGTCCGTCCTCGCCGACCTGCCGGGCGCCCGGCTCAAGACGGAGTCGTGGGTCGTCGTGGCCGCGGACCCGGGCGCGGAGCTCATGCTCGGCCTCGTGCCCGGGACCACGCCGGAGCAGGTCGAGGCCGCGCTCGGGACCCCGGCCCTGCCGCCGCTGCTGCGCCGCGTCCCCGCACGGGTCGGCGCCGTCCACCACGTGCCGGCCGGCCTCGTGCACGCCCTCGGCGGGGGCGTGGTCGTCGCCGAGCCGCAGACCCCGAGCGACACGACGTACCGGCTGTACGACTGGACCGAGGAGCTGGGACGCGCCCCGCGCGAGACCCACGTGCACGAGGCCATGACGTGCCTGCGCGCCGCGTGGGACCTCAACCTCGACCCGCCCGCCGCGGCGCCGGCCGGTGACGGGCTGCTGGTGGACACCGACGCCTACCGCATCGCGCGGCACACCGCCCCCCTCGGCGGTCGCGTGCACCAGCCGCAGCGGCTGCACCCGCGGGTCGTCGTCGTCGTCACCGGCGCCCTGGGCCACGGGCTGCTGCCGGCACCGCTCGGGCCGGGCGGGGTCGTGCTGCTGCCCGCGGCGTGGGGCGGCACCCTCGACGCCGCGCGCGGCACGACCTACCTCGAGGTCGACGTCCTCTGACGCGCCTCCGGGCGGGGAATGCGGGGTTTTGACCCGTCCGGCCCGCCGCCGGAGGCTGGCCGGGTGGGACCCGGACCGCCGCTCGTCGCCGACTCCCGGGTGACGAGGGTCGGCCTCGTCGCCGCGGCGGCGGCGGTGCTGCTGTCGCTCGCGACCGCCCCGCTCGGGGAACCGGCGAGGACGACGCTCGCGGCGATGGTCACGCTCGTGCTGCTCGCGGCCGGCGTGCCCCACGGGGCGCTGGACCACCTCGTGCTGCTCGGCACGAGGCCGGGTGGCACGCGGCGGCGGGGGCCGCTGGCGGGCCCGCGGGCCTCCTTCGTCGTGCCCTACGTCGCGCTCGCCCTCGTGGCGCTGGCGGGATACCTCGCCGCGCCCCGGGTCGGCTTCGCGCTCTTCCTCGCCCTGAGCGTCGTGCACTTCGCGGCCGGCGAGGCGGGTGTCGCGGTCGAGCGGGGGCTCGCGCGGTCGTGGCGCGACCCGCGCGCGTGGGCCGCGTCGGTCGGCGGGTCGGTCGTCGTCGTCCTGCCGCTGGCCTCGCCCGAGGCGGGCGCGGCCCTCGGCGCGGTGGACGGGCGCCTCGACCCCGTGCTGCGGCCGCTGCCGGCACTGGCCCTCGGCCTCACCGCCGTCGCGGTGGCGGCGCTGGCGGCGTGCGCGGTGGCCCGCCTGCGCGGCGACCGGGCCGCGGGTGTCGTCGGCGCGGAGGTGGCCGCGCTCCTCGCCCTCGCCGTGCTCGCGCACCCGCTGCTCGCCTTCGGGGCGTTCTTCGCGGCCTGGCACTCGCTGCGCCACCAGGCCCGCCTCGCGCAGCTGCTCCGCGGGCCGACGGGCGCGCCCCGGCCCGGCTGCGAGGGCCGGCCGGTGCGCGAGGTGCTCGTCTCGGCCCGGCTCGGGCTGCCCGCCACCGCCGGCGTGCTGGCCGTCGCCGTGCTGCTGCGGTCCACCGGCGCGAGCGCGCTCGGCGGGCTGCTCGCGGTCGTGTGGGCCCTCACGGTGCCGCACGCGGTCGCCGTGGCGTGGCTCGAGGCGCACGCCGGCCGCCGTGCGACGGCGAGGGAACCGTCGGGCCCGTCCGGCGCGTCCAACGGCCATGACACCGACCCGCCCGCCCGGCCGCGCGCGCCTGGGCGCTCCCCTGCTCCTGGTCCCGCTGCTCCTCACGGCGTGCGGCACGGCTGAGGACGAGGTCCCCGCGACCGGCGGCGCCGGCGGCGCGTGCCTGTCGGGCGCGACCGTGTGCGCCGACATCCCCACCGGCACCGGCGGCGTCGAGTCGCTGCCCGACGGCAGCGTCGCCGTCGCCGACGTGGCCGCGACGCCGATCGACGGGCCCTTCGTCATGAGCGGCTTCTGGCTCGACGACGGCACCGGTCCCCGGCTGTGCGAGGCGCTCGCGGAGTCCTTCCCGCCGCAGTGCGGGGGCGCCTCGGTGCCGCTCGACCTGCGGGGCGCGGCCGCGCCGGACGGCCTGCAGCAGGAGGGGGAGGTGCAGTGGTCCGAGGAGCCGACCTCCGTCGAGGGGCAGGTCGTCGACGGCGTCTTCGTCGTGGGCTCGCCCTAGGCCTCATCCGGGTCACGGCGCAGCGACGGGCCCTGCACCTGCTGGTCGAAGACCCAGCGGCGGACCCAGGCGTGCATGACGACGGCTGCGGCCGCGCCGACGTTGACCGAGCGCGTGGAGCCGAACTGGCTCACCTCGACGACGCGGTCGCAGCCGGCCAGCGCCTCCGCGGACAGGCCCGGGCCCTCCGCGCCGAACAGCAGGACGCACTCCCGCGGTAGCTCATCGGTCTCCAGCGGCACAGCGCCGGGGACGTTGTCGACGCCGACGACGGGCAGGCCGTGCGCGCGCGCCCACCCGTGCAGCGCGGCGGCGTCGGGCTGGTGGCGCACGTCGAGGTAGCGGTCGGTGACCATCGCCCCGCGCCGGTTCCAGCGCCGCCGGCCGACGACGTGCACGGCCCTGGCGCCGAAGGCGTTGGCGCTGCGGACGACCGAGCCGATGTTGAAGTCGTGCGCGAGGTTCTCCACGGCGACGTGGAACGGGTGCGACCGTGCGGCGAGGTCCGCGCGGATCGCCTCGACGCTCCAGCCGCGGTACCGGTCGACGACGTTGCGCCGGTCGGTGGCCGGGTCGGGGGCGACGGAGTCGTCGGACGGCTCCGGGCCCTCGCTCACGTCAGCCCGAGGTCCCCGAGGTCGAGCGCGGAACGGTAGAGCAGGCCGGCGGCCGCGACCCGGTCGGCGGCACCCGTGCCGCGGTCGACGATCGTGGCCACGGCGACGACGTCGGCCCCCGCCTCGCGCAGCGCCTCGACGGCGGTGAGGACCGACTCCCCCGTCGTCGAGGTGTCCTCCACCGCGAGCACCCGCCGACCGGCGACGTCCGGGCCCTCGATGCGCCGCTGCAGCCCGTGCGCCTTGCCCGCCTTGCGCACGACGAAGGCGTCGAGACGCCGGCCCCGGGCCGCGGCCGCGTGCAGCATGGCCGTCGCGACCGGGTCCGCGCCGAGCGTGAGGCCACCGACCGCGTCGACGTCGAGGTCGGCGACGAGGTCGAGCATGACCTCGCCGACGAGCGGGGCCACCTCCCCGTCGAGGGTGACCCGGCGCAGGTCGACGTAGTACGGCGCGACCCTGCCCGAGGCGAGCGTCACCTCGCCGTGCACGACGGCCCGCTCGACGACGAGCGCGGCGAGGCGCGCGCGGGCGTCGCCGTCACCGGCGGCGGCTGCGGGAGCCGGCATGGGTCCTCCTGGGTCCGGGGCGGGCGGGCGGTGGGTGAGCCGGCCGGTGCTCAGTCGTGCCGGCTCGTGCCGGTGCGCCTGCGCCCCGCCGAGAGCAGGCGCGCACGGTAGCCGCCCGGCGGGAGCAGGGCGAGCAGGGCGACGAGCGCTGTGTAGCGTCGGCTCGGCACGCTGAGCACCCGCCCGCGCCGGACGTCGGCGAGGCAGTCCTCGACGAGGTCGTCGCTGTCGAGCCACCAGCCGGAGGTGCGGGCGCCGACGTCCATCCCCGCGCGGCTGTGGAACTCGGTGCGCACGAAGCCGGGGCACAGCGCGGTCGCCGTGACGCCCGTGCCGCGCAGGGTCGCGGCGAGGTGCTCGGTGAACGACGTGCACCACGCCTTGGCGGCGGAGTAGCTGCCCATCGGCCCGAAGCCGGCGACCGAGCTCACGTTGACGACGGCGCCGCGGCCGCGTGCGACCATCCCCGGCGCCGCGGCGTGGCACAGCACGAGGACCGCGGTCGCGAGCACGTCGAGCTGCCGGAGCTCGGCGTCGAGGTCGCCGCCCACGAAGCGCTGGTTGACCCCCAGCCCCGCGTTGTTGACGAGGAGGTCGACGGGCCGCTCGTCGTCGCGCAGCCGCTCCGCCACGCGGAGCACGTCCTCGCGCCGGGACAGGTCCGCGGGCAGCACCTCGCACGCGACCTCGTGGCGGGCGGCGAGCGAGGCGGCGAGCGCGTCGAGACGGCCCCGGTCGCGGGAGACGAGCACGAGGTCGTGCCCCTCGGCGGCGAGCCGCCGCGCGAAGGACTCGCCGATGCCGGAGGTGGGCCCCGTCACCAGGGCCACGGGCCGTCGGTCGGGTGCAGGCACGACGGGCAGCGTATCGCCGTCCCCGGCGTGGCCTACCGTGGCGCCGTGCGGGTCGCCACGTGGAACGTCAACTCCCTCCGGTCCCGGCTCGAGCGGGTGATCGAGTGGCTGCAGACGTCCGGCACCGACGTGTGCGCGCTGCAGGAGACCAAGGTCGCCGACGACAAGTTCCCCGTCATGGCCTTCGAGGCCGCCGGGTACGAGGTCGCCTTCCACGGGCTCAACCAGTGGAACGGCGTGGCGATCGCCTCCCGGGTCGGGCTCGCCGACGTGTCGGTCGGGTTCCCCGGCGTGCCGGGCTTCGGCGACCCGACCGCCGCGGAGGCGCGTGCCCTCGGCGCGACGTGCGGCGGGGTGCGGCTGTGGAGCCTGTACGTGCCGAACGGGCGGTCCGTCGACGACCCGCACTACGCGTACAAGCTCGAGTGGCTGCGCGCGCTGCGGGCGGCCGCGACCGACGAGCTCGCCGCCCACCCGGACCGGCCCCTCGCCCTCGTCGGCGACTGGAACATCGCGCCGACCGACGACGACGTGTGGGACCCGGCCGTCTTCGTCGGCTCGACGCACGTCACGGAGCCGGAGCGCGCCGCCCTGCGGGCCTTCACCGACGACGGCTTCACCGACGTCGTCCTGCCGCGGACGGGCCCCGGCGTGTTCTCGTACTGGGACTACCAGCAGCTCGCGTTCCCCAAGAAGCGCGGCATGCGGATCGACCTCGTGCTCGGCAACGACGCCTTCGCCTCCCGGGTCACCGACGCCCGCGTCGACCGGGAGCAGCGCAAACCCAAGGGGTCGACGACCGGGCAGGGCCCGAGCGACCACGCCCCCGTGGTGGTGGACCTCGATGTCTGAGCCGCGGACGCGTCCCGACCCCGCCGCGCGCGGCGGCCGGACCGACCTGTCGTACCCGGCGCGGCTGCCGGGGTACCTGCTCGGCGGCGGGCTCGTCGGGGCGGCCGAGGTGGTGCCGGGTGTCTCCGGCGGGACGCTGGCGCTCGTCGTGGGGCTGTACGACCGGCTCATCACCGGCGCCGACCACGTGGTCCGCGCCGTCCTCGCGCTCGTCCGCGGGCGCACGACGCAGGCGCGCGAGGAGCTCCGGCAGGTGCACTGGTCGGTGCTCCTGCCGGTCGGCGTCGGCATGGTGGCCGCGGTCGTGCTCGGCGCCGCGGTCATCGAGCCGCTGCTCGAGGAGTACCCCGTCGGCATGCGGGCGCTGTTCTTCGGCTTCATCGCCGCGTCCGTCCTCGTGCCGCTGCGCATGGCGGGCGGGGCCCGTGGCGTGCGCGACTGGGCGGTCCTCGTCGCCGCCGCGATCGCCGCGGCGCTCCTGACCGGGCTCCCCCCCTCGGGGGTGAGCGACCCGTTCCTGCCGCTGGTGGCGCTCGCCGCGGCCGTCGCGGTGTGCGCGCTCGTGCTGCCCGGGGTCAGCGGCTCGTTCTTCCTGCTGAGCGTGGGGCTGTACGACCGCACGATCTCGGCGGTCAACGACCGCGACGTCGCGTACCTCGGTGTCTTCGCCCTCGGCGCCATGCTCGGCCTCGCGAGCTTCGTGCGCGTCGTGCGCTGGCTGCTCGCCCGGCACCGGCACGTCACGCTGCTCGCGATGGCCGGGCTCATGGTCGGCTCGTTGCGCGCGCTGTGGCCGTGGCAGACCGAGGACCGCGGCCTGCTCGGTCCCGCCGACGGGGCCGGCGGCGTGCTGGGGGTCGTCGCCATCGCGGTCGGGGGCGCTGTCGTCGTTCTCGCGCTCACCGCCCTCGACGCCCGGCTGAGCCGTCAGGCCGACCGCGCGGCGCTCGACGACCCCGTGCGGTAGGACCGACCGGGCGTCGGCGACCGGACGTGCTCGGCGACGCCGGCGCGATCGAGCTGCCCGCGCGACGGGTGTGCCCCCACTGTGCCCCCACCGCAGCGCAGGGGGTGCCGACCCGGGGGTGACCGGTCACGCGGAGCTGGTGATCGGTCCGCCGTCCGGTGACCACCGGAGCCCGTCCGAACGAGCCGGACGACGCAGCAGGGCCCGCGAGCTGTGCTCGCGGGCCCTGCCGGGTGGTGCTCACATCGGGTGACGCCTCAGGAGGCGTCGCCCTCGTGGTCGTGGCTGTGGTCGTGGCCGCCGCCACCGGAGCCCTCGACGAACGAGAACTGCGGGCCGTCGACCTCGGTCGGCACCGAGAACTTGCCGGGGATCTTGACGCCGCTCACGCCGTTGACGCCCTCCGTGGAGGCCGCGTACGTGAGGACCGCGTACGCGATCGCGCCGGTGTTGACCTCGAGCGCCTCGAGGGACACGTTGTCGATCGTGTCGCAGGCGAGGTGGTAGCACGGGTCGAACTGCTCACCCGCGGTGCCGCCCCAGATGTCCTCCTGCTCCTCGGTCTTGATGACCTCGGCGCCGGTGAACAGACCACCGGAGGGGATGCCGTTCTCGATGAAGGCCTGGTAGTCGCTGCGACCGCTGAACTCGGAGTCGTCGTACGGCGCCCCGGCCAGCGTGAAGTACTCCTCGAGGGTCTGCTCGATGTCCTCGGAGCCCTCGGGCACGACGACCGGCGCCTCGAAGCTCGACTCGTTGGCGTCGTAGACGCCGAGGTAGTAGTTCGGCGAGCCGATCATGTCGAAGTTGAGGTAGAGCGCGATGTCGTCGAGCTCCTCCTCGCTGCGCTGCTCGACCCACTCGGTGGAGCCGATGAGACCGAGCTCCTCCGCACCCCACCACGCGAAGCGGATGGTGTTGTTCGGCTTGGACTTCGACAGCTGCTGCGCGAGCTCCAGCAGCGCCGCGGAGCCGCTGCCGTTGTCGTTGATGCCCGGGCCGGCCGGGACGGAGTCGAGGTGCGCGCCGGCCATGACGACGTTGTCGTCCGTCTTGCCGGCGAGCTCGCCGATGACGTTGTAGGACTCGGCGTCGTAGAAGTCGACGACGAGGCGCGCGGTCGAGCCCGCCTGGGCGAGCGCCTCGCCGGCGGCGAAGGTCGTGCCGACGACGGGGATGTCGACGATGTCGTCGCCGCCCAGCGTCGGGTTGATCGCGTTGTTGCGGTCGACGGCGTCGGTGTCGCCCTGGTTGAAGATGATGACGCCGGCGGCACCCGCGGCCTCGGCGTTGAGCGCCTTGATCGCGAACGAGCACGACCCGCGCTGCACGAGCGCGATCGAGCCGACGGGGAAGCCCGCGAAGTCGGACGCCTCGCAGCCGCTGGAGTTGGCCCGCGGCGGCGTGAGGTTGATGTCGACCGGCACGACGTCGGCGGTGACGTCGCCCTCGCCGGTGCCGGTCGCGTCGTTCGCCGGGTAGCCGGCCGTCACCGGGCTCAGCTGGTCCAGCGACACCTCGGCGGCGGCGTAGGTGAACGGCACGACCTCGGCGGTCCAGCCGGCGTCCTCCAGCGTCTCGACGACGTAGTCGACGCTCGCGTCGTAGCCGGGCGTCTCCGACGCGCGGTTGTCGTCGTTGGCGTCGGCGATGGCCTGCAGCGCCTCCAGGTGCTCGACGACGCCCTCGACGCGGACGCACTCCAGCAGCTTGGAGTACGTGTTGTTCGTGCGCGTGTCGCAGGCCTGCTGGGCAGGAGCGGCCTGCGCCGGCAGCACCGCGACGGTCGCGGCGACCAGCGACCCCGCGGCGGCGGCGACGGTGCCGGCGCGCAGGGCAGTAGTACGTGGACGCATGAGATCCCTCTCGTTTCGATGTCCCCCGACCGGCGAAACGTAGTCGAGGACGGGCGAGAGGTGAAGGCTTTGCGACCGTCCGTTACCTGTGCGACATGCGCCCTGACGCATGGTCACACCCGCGCGGGCTCCCTGGCCCGTCGTGTGCCACCCGTCATGTCCTCGAGCTCCTGGCCCTTCGTCTCGCGCACGAAGCCGAGGACGAACAGGCCGGACAGCAGCGCGAAGGCCGCGTAGCCGCCGTAGGTGAGAGCGAGGCCCGCGTTCTCCGACAGCCACGGGAAGGTCGTGCTGACGGCGAAGTTCGCCAGCCACTGTGCGGCCGCCGCCACGGCGAGGGCCGGTGCCCGCAGCCGGTTGGGGAACATCTCGCCGAGGAGCACCCACACGACGGGACCCCACGACACGCCGAACCCGACGACGAACACGTTGGCGGCCACGAGCGCCACGGTCGAGTAGGGGTCGGGCAGGGAGACGTCCTCGCCGCTTCCGGTCGACTGCGAGAAGCAGATGGCCATGGTCGCGAGGGCGAGGGTCATGGCGGTCGAGCCGATGAGCAGCAGCGGGCGCCGGCCGATGCGGTCGACCAGCAGGATCGCGACGACCGTCACGAGCACGTTGGTGACGGACGTGATGACGGTGACGGTGAGGGCGTCGGACTCCTCGAAGCCGACGGAGCGCCACAGCGTCGTGGAGTAGTAGAAGATCACGTTGATGCCCACGAGCTGCTGGAACAGCGACAGGGCGATGCCGACCCACACGATGGGCTTCAGCCCCGCGGCGTCGCCGACGAGGTTGCGCAGCCCGACGAGCTTCTCCCCCTTGAGGGAGTTCTTGATGGCCTCGATCCGCTCGCGCGCGCTCTCACGGCTCATGAGCCGCACGAGCACGTCGCGGGCGCGCGTGTCCTCGCCCTGCGCCACGAGGTAGCGCGGCGACTCGGGGATGGTGAGGGCGAGGACGCCGTAGGCGATGGCCGGGACGGCCTCGGCGAGGAACATTCAGCGCCAGGCGGCCAGACCGGCCCACAGGTCCTCGGCGGCGCCGCCGGCCGCGCCGGCGAGGAAGGCGTCGGACAGCAGGGCGACGAAGATGCCCGTGACGATCGCGAGCTGCTGCAGCGAGCCGAGGCGCCCGCGGATGCTCGCCGGCGAGATCTCGGCGATGTAGGCGGGCGCGATGACCGACGCCGTGCCGACCCCGAGGCCGCCGACCACGCGCCACACGATGAGGTCGGCGACGCCGAAGGCGAGCCCGGAGCCGATCGCGCTGGCGAGGAACAGCACGGCCGCGATGATCATGACGACCTTGCGACCGAAGCGGTCGGCGAGGCTGCCGGCGAACCACGCCCCGAGCGCGCAGCCGAGGAGCGCGCTGGAGACGGCGAAGCCCGTCAGGCCCGGCGAGAGATCGAAGGCGCCGCTGAGCGCGTCGACCGCGCCGTTGATGACGGCGGTGTCGAAGCCGAACAGGAAGCCGCCGATCGCCGCGACCACCGAGATGAGGACGGCGTTGGCGGTGTGGTGGCTGCCGTCCTCCGCCGCGACCGTCGAGGTCCGCCCCTGGGATGTCGCCATGACCGTCTCCCCCTGCTCGGGGCACCGCGCCGCCGCTCCGCTGCGCCGGGGGTGCTGTGAGCGTCGGGTACCCCCGGCGCTCGCGCGCGAAACCGGCCCGCCGGGCCCCGGGTGCGGTCCCGCCCTGCCCCGGGCCACCCGCACGGGCGCCCCGGGGCAGGAGGGGGAGCTCACACCGTCGTGCGGGCGACCGGCAGGACGCTGAGCCCGGGGGCACCGTCGTCGCCGGTCGTGTCGACCACGACGGTGTCGCCGTCCACCACCTCGCCCGCGAGGAGGGCGCGCGCGAGCCGGTCGCCGATCTCACGCTGCACGAGCCGGCGCAGCGGCCGGGCGCCGTAGGCCGGGTCGTAGCCGGTGAGCGCGAGCCACTCCCGGGCGGCCGGCGTCACGTCCAGCTGCAGCCGGCGCTCGGCGAGCCGGGCGGCGAGCAGGTCGACGTGCAGGTCGACGACGTGGCCGAGCTCCTCCAGGCTGAGCGGGTCGAAGACGACGACCTCGTCGAGCCGGTTGACGAACTCCGGCTTGAACGCCATCCGCACCGCGTCCATGACCGCGCCGCGTCGGTCCTCGCGCGACAGCGACGTGTCCATGAGGGCGGTCGACCCGAGGTTGCTCGTGAGCACGAGGATGACGTTGCGGAAGTCGACCGTCCGGCCCTGCCCGTCCGTCAGCCGGCCGTCGTCGAGCACCTGCAGGAGGACGTCGAAGACCTCGGGGTGGGCCTTCTCGACCTCGTCGAGCAGGACGACGGAGTACGGCCGGCGGCGCACGGCCTCGGTGAGCTGGCCGCCGGACTCGTAGCCGACGTACCCGGGGGGCGCACCGACGAGCCGGGCGACGGAGTGCTTCTCGCCGTACTCGCTCATGTCGATGCGGACCATCGCCCGCTCGTCGTCGAAGAGGAAGTCCGCGAGCGCCTTGGCGAGCTCGGTCTTGCCGACGCCCGTCGGGCCGAGGAACAGGAAGGAACCCGTCGGCCGGTCGGGGTCGGAGATGCCGGCGCGCGAGCGGCGCACGGCGTCGGAGACGGCCCGGACGGCCTCGGCCTGGCCGACGAGGCGGCGGCCGAGCACCTCCTCCATGTGCAGCAGCTTCTCGGTCTCGCCCTCGAGCAGGCGCCCGGTCGGGATGCCCGTCCACGCGGCCACGACCTCGGCCACGTCCTCGGCGGTCACCTTCTCGTTGACCATGCGGTCGGCGGCCTCCGCGGCCGCACCGGCCGACCCGGCCGCCTCGAGCTCCTTGTGCGCGGCCGGGATCTCGCCGTAGAGCAGGCGCGAGGCCGTCTCGAGGTCGCCGTCGCGCTGGGCGCGCTCGGCCTGCACCCGCATCTCCTCGATGCGCTGCGTGAGCTCGCCGACCCGGTTGAGGCCGGCGCGCTCGGACTCCCAGCGGGCGGTCAGCCCGGCCAGCCGCTCCGAGCGGTCGGCGAGGTCGGCGCGCAGCCGCTCGAGCCGCTCGGTCGAGGCGGGGTCGTCCTCACGGGCGAGCGCGAGCTCCTCCATGCGCAGCCGGTCGACGGCCCGCCGCAGCTCGTCGATCTCCACGGGGCTGGAGTCCATCTCCATCCGCAGCCGGCTCGCCGCCTCGTCGACGAGGTCGATCGCCTTGTCCGGCAGCTTGCGAGCGGGGATGTAGCGGTGGCTCAGCACGGCCGCCGCCACGAGCGCGGAGTCCTCGATCTGCACGCGGTGGTGCGCCTCGTAGCGCTCCTTGAGGCCGCGGAGGATCGCGACGGTGTCCTCCGGCGACGGCTCGCCGACGACGACCTGCTGGAACCGGCGCTCCAGCGCCGCGTCCTTCTCGATGCGCTCGCGGTACTCGTCGAGCGTGGTCGCGCCCACGAGGCGCAGCGCGCCGCGGGCGAGCAGCGGCTTGAGCATGTTGCCCGCGTCCATCGCGCCCTCGGCGGCGCCTGCCCCGACCACGGTGTGGAGCTCGTCGATGAAGGTGACGACCTGGCCGTCGGAGGCCTCGATCTCGGCGAGGACGGCCTTGAGCCGCTCCTCGAACTCGCCGCGGTACTTCGCGCCGGCGACCATCGCGCCGAGGTCGAGGGCGACGAGGCGCTTGTCGCGCAGCGACTCCGGCACGTCGCCGTCCACGATGCGCTGCGCGAGCCCCTCGACGACGGCGGTCTTGCCGACGCCGGGCTCGCCGATGAGGACGGGGTTGTTCTTCGTGCGGCGGCTCAGCACCTGCACGACCCGGCGGATCTCCGCGTCGCGGCCGATGACGGGGTCCAGCCGGCCCTCGCGGGCGTCGGCGGTGAGGTCGCGGCCGTACTTCTGCAGCGCGTCGAACGTGCCCTCCGGGTCGGGGCTCGTGACCTTGGCGGCGCCGCGCACCTGCGGCAGCGCGGCGAGCAGGCCGTCGCGGGTGGCGCCCGCGGCGCGCAGCGCCTCACCGGCGGCGCCGGTGTCGGCGGCCACCCCGAGGAGCAGGTGCTCGGTGGACACGAAGGTGTCGTCGAGCGCGCGCATCTCGTCGCCGGCGGCGTTGAGGACCGTGTGCACCCCGCGCGACACGCGCGGCTCGGTCACCGACGAGCCCGTCGCGCTCGGCAGCGCGTCCACGAGCGCCTCGGCCCGGCGCCGCAGCGCGACCGGGTCCGCCCCCGTGGCCGCGAGCAGCGCCCCGGGCACGCCCGCGCTGTCGGCGAGGAGGGCCTGCAGCAGGTGCGCCGGCTCGACGAAGGGGTTGCCGCCGGTGGTCGCCCGGTGGACGGCGGAGGACAGCGCCTCCTGGCTACGGGTGGTGAGCTTCGCGTCCAACGTGTCCTCCTGCAAGACATTGAGCCGGTCGGGCTCAAGTATGTGGGTTGAGCCGAGTCGGGTCAACTTCGGACCCGGTCGGGGCACCGCACGTGCCCCTAGGCTCCTGGCATGGCCGAGCGGCGCGGCACGCGCGAGTCCGAGAGCCCCGAGCGGGCGGGCGACGGGGGACGGGGGGCGCACGACCCCGAGGAGTTCGACTCCCGCGCCTGGCTCACCGACATGGACGGCGTCCTGGCCCGGGAGGGCGAGATGGTCCCCGGCGCGGACCGCTTCCTCGCGGCGCTGCGGGCGGCGGGACGACCGTTCCTCGTGCTGACGAACAACTCCATCTGGACCGCGCGCGACCTGGCCAACCGGCTGCAGCACACCGGCATCGACGTGCGCGAGGAGGAGATCTGGACCTCCGCCCTCGCCACGGCGACGTTCCTCAAGGACCAGGCCGACGGCGCCTCGGTGTACGTCGTGGGCGAGGCGGGGCTCACCTCCGCGCTGCACGACAGCGGCTTCGTCATCACCGACACCAAGCCGGACTACGTGGTCCTCGGCGAGACGCGCACCTACTCCTTCGAGGCCATCACCAGGGCCATCCGGCACATCGGGCAGGGCGCCCGCTTCATCGCGACGAACCCCGACCCCACCGGCCCGTCGCCGGAGGGGCCGCTGCCGGCGTGCGGTGCCGTCATGGAGCTCATCGCCGCGGCGACGGAGCGCCGCCCGTACGTGATCGGCAAGCCGAACCCCGTCATGTTCCGGTACGCGATGAACCTCATCGGCGCACACTCGGAGAGCACGACGATGGTGGGCGACCGCATGGACACCGACGTCGTCGCGGGCATGGAGGCCGGGCTGCGCACCGTCCTGGTCCTCAGCGGCTCCACGCAGGAGCGGGACATCGACCGCTACCCCTACCGGCCGACCCTCGTCCGCGAGTCCGTCGCCGACCTCGTCGACCTCGTGTAGCCCGCGCCGCGCGGCGGGGTGGCCGCCGCGTGTCGAGGTCACTACGGTCGGTCAGTCCCCTGCAGCGCCGGGCAGCGCGGCCCGGTACCCGAACCGGAGGAGCCCCGCATGATCGCTGCCCTGCCCGCCAGCGCCACGCCGGGCCCCATCGAGCGGGTCGAGGACGCCATCGACGGCGCGTTCGCACCCGTGTCGGACGCCGTCAGCACGGTGATCTTCTACCCCGTCAGCCTGGGCGGCGCCGAGTTCCCGTGGATCGTCGCGTGGCTCATCATCGGCGCCGTCGTCTTCACGATCGGGTACCGCTTCATCCAGATCCGTGGCTTCGGGCACGCCGTCGCGCTCGCCCGCGGCACCTACGACGACCCGGACGACCCGGGCGAGGTCACGCACTTCCAGGCCCTCACCGCGGCGGTCTCCGGCACGGTCGGCCTCGGCAACATCGCCGGCGTCGCGGTCGCGGTGTCGATCGGCGGTCCGGGCGCGACGTTCTGGATGATCGTCGCCGGCCTGCTCGGCATGGCGACGAAGTTCGTCGAGTGCACGCTCGGCGTCGCGTTCCGCGAGGAGCACGCGGACGGGACCGTCACCGGCGGGCCCTTCCGCTACCTGCGCGTCGCCTTCGCCAAGCTCAAGGTGCCCGTCCTGCCGCAGGTGCTCGTCGGCGTGTACGCGATCGCGATCCTCGCCTTCGGCATGGCCGGCGGGAACATGTTCCAGGCGAACCAGACCTTCGCCCAGGCCGAGAACGTCACCGGCGGCGCCGACGGCCCGCTCGGCTCCGGCGGCGCCTCGCTCGTGTTCGGCCTCGTGCTCGCGGGCCTCGTGGGTCTCGTCATCATCGGCGGGATCAGGTCGATCGCGAAGGTGACGAGCCGGCTCGTGCCCGCGATGGCGATCGTCTACGTGCTCGCGTGCCTCACCGTCATCGCGTTCAACGCCGGCGCCGTGCCGGACGCGCTCGCCTCGATCGTCACCGGGGCGTTCGACCCCGAGGGCGTCGCCGGCGGCGTGCTCGGCGTGCTCGTGGTCGGCTTCCAGCGCGCGGCGTTCTCCAACGAGGCGGGCCTGGGCTCCGCGGCCATCGCGCACTCCGCCGTGAAGACGAAGCGGCCGGTGACCGAGGGCTACGTCGCCCTGCTCGAGCCCTTCATCGACACCGTCATCATCTGCACGATGACGGCCGTCACCATCGTCGTCGCCTCGCCGCAGTCGTGGCTCGACGCCCGCGCCGCCTACGCGGCGGGCGAGGACCCGAGCCCCGACGGGGTGGTCCTCACCTCCGACGCGTTCGCGACCGTCATCCCGTGGTTCCCGGCCGTGCTCGCGGTCGCCGTGGCGCTGTTCGCGTTCTCGACTCTCATCACGTGGTCGTACTACACGCTCAAGGCCTGGACGACGCTCTTCGGCCGCAGCCGGCTCAGCGAGCTCGTGTTCAAGGTCCTGTACTGCGTCTTCATCGTGCTCGGCGCCGTGCTCACGTTCTCCGACGTGCTGAACTTCGCCGACTCGATGCTGTTCGTCTGCGCGCTGGTCAACATCCTCGGGCTCTACCTCCTCGCCCCCGAGGTGAACCGGATGCTGAGGGACTACGTGGCCGCCCGCCGCAGCGGCGAGGTCGTGCCGGTCAAGGACCGGCAGCCGATGCTCTGAGGCCTGCGCGCGCACGTCGACACGAACGCAGACCTACGCCGCGCACGTCGACACGAACGCAGACTCACGCCGCGCACGTCGACACGAACGCAGACCTACGCCGCGCACGTCGACACGAACGCAGACCTACGCCCGGTACGCGCGGCGGGTCAGGAGCGGTGCTGGGGACGCCAGACGACGAGCGCGGTCGACACCTCGCGCCGACGGGGACGACGGCCGGGCGGCATGGCGACGATGTCGCCGGCCGCGCCGGCGGCGAAGACGCGGTCGGCGGCCTCGCGGGTGCGGCGCAGCTCCTCGCGGGTCGCGGCGAGCTCGTCGCGAAGCCGCTCGACCTCCACCTCCAGCGCCATGATGCGGCGGATGCCCGCGAGGTTGACGCCCTCCTGCTGCGAGAGCCGCTGCACCTCGCGCAGGCGCTCGACGTCGTCGTCGGTGTAGCGCCGTCCGCCGCCGCGGGTGCGGGTGGGCGTGACGAGGCCCTCCCGGTCGTACTGCCGCAGGGTCTGCGGGTGCATGCCGGCGAGCTCGGCCGCCACCGAGATGACGTACGCGCGACGCACGCGCGCGGTCCCGCTCACGAGGCCACCGCCTGCCGGCTCGCCTCCGCCGCGGCGAGGAGGTCGGCGCGCGGGTCGGAGCCCGCCTCGGAGGCCCGGAGGGTCTCGACGGCGGCGCGCGCCTCGGCCGACAGCTTCTGCGGCACGACGACCTGCACGGTGGCGAGCAGGTCGGTCGCGGTGCCCTTGACCACGGGGCCGCGGCCCTTGAGCCGGAAAGTCCGCCCGGACGGCGTGCCGGCGGGGACCTTGAGCCGTGCGACGCCCTCGAGCGTCGGCACGTGCACGGTGTCGCCGAGCGCGGCCTCGGCGAAGGTGACCGGCACGGTGACGCGCAGCGCCGCGCCGTCCCACGAGAAGGCCTCGTCCGCGGCCACCCGGACGGTCACGATGAGGTCGCCCGCACCGCCGGAGCCGCGTGCGCCCTTGCCGCGCACCCGGACCTTCTGCCCGTCGCGCACCCCCTGCGGCAGCCGCGCCCGCACCTGCCGCGAGCCCGCGGCGGGGTCGCCCACCGCGACCTCGACCTCGGTGCCCCGAAGGGCCTGCGCGAGCGTGACGCGCGCGGTCGCGGTGAGGTCGTCGCCGCGGACCGGGCCGCGCGTCGCACCGGGGAAGCCGCCGCCCGGGCCACCGGCGGGCGTGCCGCCGAAGCCCTGCTGGCCGAGCAGGTCCGCGAGCAGGTCGTCGAACTCCTGCGCGCCCTGCCCCGAGCGGCGCGAGCCGTAGCGGGTGCCGCCGCGCGGGGCGCCCGCCCCGCCGAACATGCCGCCGAAGAGGTCCTCGAAGCCGGCCCCGCCTGCCCCGCCGGGACCACCCGCGGTGAAGCGGGCTCCGGAGCGCATGGCGCGGACAGCGTCGTACTGCCGGCGCTTCTCGGGGTCCGACAGCACCGAGTACGCCTCGCCGACGTCCTTGAACCGTCGCTCCGCGGCCGGGTCGCCGGCGTTGGCGTCGGGGTGGTGCGTGCGCGCGAGCCTGCGGTACGCCTTCTTCACCGCGGCGGCGTCCGCGTCCTTGGGCACGCCGAGGACGGCGTAGAAGTCCTTCTCGAGCCAGTCCTGTCCAGTCATGGTGCGGACAGGGTGCGACCCTGAGTCGGGTCGTGTCAAGTTTGGCGGGCGCGGCCGCCGGCTCAGCCGTCGAGGGCGGACGAGGTGCGGACGGCCTCCTTGAGGGCGCCGAGGTAGGCCAGCGACACCTCGAACGGGGTGTAGCCGTTCGACATGACGACCTGCGGCGCGCCCCGCTCGTGCGCGACGACGGCGCGCAGGGCGGACCCCACCTGGCCCGCGCCCTCCAGGACGGCCTCGGCGACGGCGGCGTCGACGCCGCTGGAGCGCAAGGTGTCGGCCGGGTCGGCCCCGAGCACCTCGGCGACGGCCGACAGCAGGCCGGCGGTGTAGGCGATGTCGCGGTGGCCCGGCTCGAGCGCCGCGCAGGCCCCGGCGCGCGCGAGCATCGTGACGACGTTCTCGCGCGGCACCCGCCGCGAGCCGCCCATGACCATGAGCACGACCCAGGCGCTGAGGATGCGCGGCCCGAGCAGCACGACGGCCTGCAGGACCGAGCGGACGGGCCGCCCCACGCCTGCGGGGCTGCTCGCGGTGCGCAGGACGCGCAGCGCGAGACCGGGGTCGGAGGCGACGAGCCGCTCGACCTCCTCGGCCTCGGCCTCGGCGGCGAGCGCGGCCAGCAGCCGGACGCACGCGACCTCCGACGGCGTGAGCGTCGAGGTGCTCACGGTCCGCGGGCGGTCGAGGAGGAACCCCTGGACGAGGTCGGCGCCGGCCGCGAGCGCGAGCTCGAGGTCGAGCTCGCTCTCCACACGCTCGACGAGGACCTGCGCCGTGGGCACGACGGCACGGGCGCGCTCGACGACCTGCAGCAGCCGGCCGGGCGCGAGCAGCGACATGTCGATCTTCACGACGTCGCACAGCGGCAGCAGGGGCTCCCGGGCCGGGTCGCCGTCCCAGTCGTCGGCGGCGATGCGGTAGCCCTGGGCGCGCAGCCGCTCGACGCCCGCGAGCACCTCGTCGTCGACGCCGACGTGCTCGAGCACCTCGACGACCACCCGCTCGGGCACGTCGGGCAGCGGCAGGTCGCCCACGAGGTAGGCGCGGGGGGCGTTGACGAAGAGCGGCAGGCGGCCGGAGATGTCGTCGACGCCGAAGTCGCCGAAGACGGCGCTGAGGACCTGCGCGGTCGCGGCCTCGTGGTCGTGCTCGTCGCGCAGGGAGTCGATCGGGAGCTGCCGGAACAGCAGCTCGTAGCCGACGAGGCCACCGACCCCGCCGCGCTCGATCTCGTGGATGCCCTGACGGCCGACGAGGACCGTGCTCAGGCTGCTGGTGCTCACCGTCACACGGTCCTCGTTCGGCAGAACCGGGCGTGTCTTTACCTCACCGGGGGCTCGCCACCGCCACCCGAGCCGGACGGAGCACCCGTTCACCCGTTCGGTACCCCTTCTGGAGCACCTGGGTGCACGTCGGCTCGTCGACCTCGGTCTGCGAGTCGTGCAGCAGCGCCTCGTGCTGCGCGGGGTCGAACGGCTCGCCGGGCTCGCCGAAGGACTCCAGCCCGAGCCGCTGCAGGGTGGCCGCGAGCTTCTCCGCCACCGAGGCGAAGGGCCCGGTGAGGTCGCCGTGCTGGCGGGCGCCCTCCACGTCGTCGAGCACGGGCAGCAGCGCGAGCAGGACCGCCTCGCGGCCCTCCTGCCCCGCGACCTGCCGGTCCCGCTCCACGCGCCGGCGGTAGTTGACGAAGTCCGCCCGCTCCCGCTGCAGCTCCGACAGCCGCGAGTCGGCGAGCGCGAGGGCGTCGGCGAGGGGGTCCGGCGCGGCGCCCGCGCCGGAGGGGTCCGCGCCGTCGGACCCGCCGTCGGGCAGCCCCTGCTCCGCGCGCGCCGCCTGCTCGTCGGCCGAGGCCACCAGCTCGTCGGTGCCGGGGTGGGCCCCCTCCCCCCGGGGCCCGTCGACGGCCGGGTCGGTGACGGCGTCCGCCGCCTCCGCGAGGTCGTCGGGCTCCGGGGCGGGGACGTCGCTGCCGGGCTGCGAGCTCACCGGCGCTCGTCCTCGTCGACGACCTCGGCGTCCACCACGTCGTCGTCGGAGCCGGCGCCGTCGGCACCGGGGTCACCGGCGTCGCCCGCACCCGCGCCGGCACCCGCCGCGTCGCCGCTCGCGGCGTACATGGCCGCACCGAGCGCCTGGCTGGTCGTCGAGACGCGCTCTACCTTGGCCTTGAGGTCGTCGGCCGGCGTCGCGGGGTCCTCCAGCGCCTTCTTGAGGTCCGCGAGCGCGGTGTCGACCTCGCCGCGCTCGGACTCCGGCAGCTTGTCGGAGTTGTCGGCGAGGAACTTCTCGGTCTGGAAGACGAGCGCCTCGGCCTGGTTGCGGGTCTCGGCCTCCTCGCGGCGGGTGCGGTCCTCCTCCGCGTGCTCCTCGGCCTCGCGCACCATGCGGTCGATCTCGTCCTTCGGCAGCGCGGAGCCGCCGGAGATCGTCATGGACTGCTCCTTGCCCGTGCCGCGGTCCTTCGCGTTGACGTGGACGATGCCGTTCGCGTCGATGTCGAAGGTGACCTCGATCTGCGGCACGCCGCGCGGGGCCGGCGCGATGCCGGTGAGCTCGAAGGTGCCGAGCGGCTTGTTGTGCTGCGCGAGCTCGCGCTCGCCCTGGAACACCTGGATGAGCACCGACGGCTGGTTGTCGTCCGCGGTCGTGAAGACCTCGCTGCGCTTGGTCGGGATCGCGGTGTTGCGCTCGATGAGCTTCGTCATGAGCCCGCCCTTGGTCTCGATGCCGAGCGACAGGGGCGTGACGTCGATGAGGAGGACGTCCTTGCGGTCGCCCTTGAGCACGCCGGCCTGCAGGGCGGCGCCGAGCGCGACGACCTCGTCCGGGTTGACGCCCTTGTTGGGCTCCTTGCCGCCGGTGAGCTGCTTGACGAGCTCGGTGACCGCGGGCATGCGGGTCGAGCCGCCGACGAGGACGACGTGGGCGATCTCGGACACCGACACGCCCGCGTCCTTGATGACGGACTGGAACGGCGCCTTGGTGCGGTCGAGCAGGTGGGAGGTCATCTGCTCGAACTGCGCGCGCGTGAGCTGCTCGTCGAGGTGGACGGGACCGTTCTCCGTCATCGACAGGTACTGCAGCGAGATGCTCGTGCTCGTGGAGCTCGACAGCTCCTTCTTCGCCTGCTCGGCGGCCTCGGACAGCCGCTGCATGGCGATCTTGTCCTTGGACAGGTCCACGCCGGTCGACATCTTCACCTTGCTCAGCAGGTGGTCGACGATCGCGGAGTCCCAGTCGTCGCCGCCGAGGCGGTTGTCGCCCGAGGTGGCGCGGACCTGGATCGTCGAGAAGCCGTCCTCGTCCTTGCCGACCTCGAGGAGGGACACGTCGAAGGTGCCGCCGCCCAGGTCGAAGACGAGGATGTTCTCGTCCTCCTTGCCCTTGTCGAGGCCGTAGGCGAGCGCGGCCGCGGTGGGCTCGTTGATGATGCGGAGCACCGTGAGGCCCGCGACCTCGCCGGCCTCCTTGGTGGCCTGGCGCTCGGCGTCGTTGAAGTACGCCGGCACCGTGATGACGGCGTCGGTCACCGGCTCGCCGAGGTAGGACTCGGCGTCGCGCTTGAGCTTCTGCAGCACGCGCGCGCTGATCTCCTGCGGCGTGTACTTCTTGTCGTCGACGGTCTGCGCCCAGTCGGTGCCCATGTGGCGCTTGACGGACCGGATGGTGCGCTCGACGTTCGTGACGGCCTGGCGCTTGGCGATCTCGCCGACGAGCACCTCGCCGTTCTTGGCGAAGGCGACGACGGACGGCGTGGTGCGCCCGCCCTCGGCGTTCGCGATGACGCTCGGCTCGCCGCCGTCGAGGACGGCGACGACGGAGTTGGTGGTGCCCAGGTCGATGCCGACTGCACGGCCCATGCGGAGTGCTCCTTCGTGGCTGGTGGTGGTGCGTTCCTGCGGTCGAGGTTCTGCCTTGAGCGCTCCGGTGTCAAGTTGGAAGGGTCCGAACTTGAGCCCGCTCGACTCAGCCTCTGCCCCGGCGGTGGGTCGGCGGTGGACCGTGTTGCCGCCGCTGCCGGTGCGCGGCAGGGTCGGGACATGCCGACCTTCGCCTGGAAGCTGATGTCCATCGCGTTCCGCTTCGCGGCGCTGGCGGTCGTCAACAAGGTCCTGCTCAGCGGCTGGAAGGCCGTGACGGGGCGCGAGGCGCCGGAGGAGCCGGAGAGCCCGGAGGTGCGCGCGGTCGACGCCATCGTCTTCGCCGCCCTCAGCGGTGCGCTCGTCACGGCGGTCCGCACGCTCGCCGTCCGCCAGGTCGCCGCCCGGGCCCAGCGCAAGGGCAAGGGGCTGCCGGAGGACATGCAGACCCCCTACACCGGCGACGCCACCGCCCCGCGCCGCCGCCGCTGACCCTCCGCCGCGCCAGCGGTCCCGCGCGCGGCGCACGTACCCTGGTGGCGTGCTGAGGTTCCTGCGCGGCCGGACCGCGGACGGCGACGTCGCTCCCGCCGCCAAGCTCGTCGCGCTGCTCGTCGTCGTCGGCATGCTCGCCGTCGCCGCGCCCGTGCTGTTCCGCGGGCTCGCCTGGGTCGCATCGCTGCTGTAGGCCACGGCGGCCCCGACCCGGCCCCGACTCGGCCCCGCTCGGTTACCCACGGGTAACATGCGAGGCTGGGCGCAGCCGGAAGGAGCTCAGCGTGGACTCTCTGCAGGTGCTGCAGACCGTCGCCCTCGTCGTCGCGCTCGCCGTCACCGCCGCCGGGGTCGCGCTCTTCGCCGCCACCCTCGCGCGCACGGTGCAGGTGCTGCGGCTCGGGCAGCCCGACCCCACGCGCACCGACGCGGTGGGCACCAGGCTCGTCACGACCGTGCGGGAGGTCGTCGGCCACACCCGGATGCTGCGGCGCCGCTGGGTCGGTGCCGCGCACTGGCTGGTCATGGTGGGCTTCGTGGCGCTCGTCGGGACGCTCGCGACCGCCTACGGGCAGCTCACGGACCCCGGCTTCGTGCTGCCGGTCGTCGGCCACCTCCCGCCGTACGAGTGGCTCGTCGAGGGCATCGCCTGGCTCACGGGCCTCGGCATCGTGACGCTCGTGGTCGTCCGGCAGGTGCAGGGCCCGCGCGCGGCCGACGAGCCGCGCCGCTCCCGCTTCTACCGCTCGACGACGTGGCAGGCGTACTACGTCGAGGCGACGATCCTCGCCATCGTCGTGTGCGTGCTCGCGCTGCGGGCGCTGGAGTACGCGTGGGAGGCCGCCGAGGGGACGGGGACCGCGACGGCCCTGCACTACCCGCTGACCGCGTGGCTCGGCGAGGCGCTCACCGGCGCCTCGACCGGGACGCTGGCCGTCGCGATCACGGTCGTCGCCGCGGTCAAGATCGTCGTGTCGATGGCGTGGTTCGTCGTCGTCGGGCTGCAGCCCACGATGGGCGTCGCGTGGCACCGCTTCACCGCGCCGTTCAACATCCTCCTCAAGCGGCACGCCGGGGGGCGCACGAGCCTGGGGGCCGTCCAGCCGATCCGCGTCGGCGGGGAGGTCGTCGACCTCGAGGCCGCCGAGGACCTGCCCGAGGACGCCGCCCTGGGAGTCGGGGCGAGCACCGACCTCACGTGGAAGGGCCTCCTCGACGTCACGACGTGCACCGAGTGCGGTCGCTGCCAGGACCAGTGCCCGGCGTGGCAGACCGAGAAGCCGCTCAGCCCCAAGCTGCTCATCACGTCCCTGCGCGCCCGCGCGTACGACGACGCGAGCCACCTGCTCGACGGCCGCGAGCGCCCCGAGCGGCCGCTGGTGGGCGAGGTGGCCGGCGGCGGCGACTACGCGGGCGTGCCCGCGGGCGCCGAGCGCGACCCCCACGCCGACGTCCTCGGCTCGCTCGTGGCGGCCGGGGCCTCCGCGGACGGGGCCGCGATGAGCGAGGACGTGCTGTGGTCGTGCACGACGTGCGGGGCCTGCGTCGAGCAGTGCCCGGTCGACATCGAGCACGTCGACCACGTCGTCGACATGCGCCGGCACCAGGTCCTGCTGGCCGACGCGTTCCCCGCCGAGCTCGGCTCGCTGTTCGGCAACCTCGAGAAGCGGCAGAACCCGTGGGGCGTCGGCGCGAAGCAGCGCATGGAGTGGGCGAGGGACCTGCCGTTCCCCGTCCCGGTCGTCGGCGGGGGCGGACCGGACGACGTCGAGGACCTCGGTGGCGTCGACTACCTGTTCTGGGTCGGCTGCGCGGGCGCGTTCGAGGACCGGGCGAAGAAGACGACGCGCGCGGTGGCCGAGCTGCTGCACACCGCGGGCGTCAGCTTCGCCGTTCTGGGCCCGGCCGAGGCGTGCACGGGCGACCCGGCGCGCAGGGCGGGCAACGAGTTCCTCTTCCAGATGCTCGCGGCGCAGAACGTCGAGACGCTGCGCGAGGCCGGCGCGGTGCCGGGCGAGGACGACGCCGAGGGTCCGGGCCCCGCGACGCGCACGAAGGTCGTCGTCACGTGCCCGCACTGCTTCAACACCCTCGGCAACGAGTACCCCCAGGTCGGCGCCGACCTCGACGTCGTCCACCACACGCAGCTGCTCAACCGGCTCGTGCGCGAGGGCCGGCTCACGCCGGTCGCCGCCGCCGACGCCGACCGACGCGAGGTGACCTACCACGACCCCTGCTACCTCGGCCGCCACAACGGCGTCTACTCCCCGCCGCGCGAGCTCATCGAGGCCTCCGGCACGCGGCTGACGGAGATGCCGCGCAGCGGCAGCACCTCGTTCTGCTGCGGTGCCGGCGGGGCGCGCATGTGGATGGAGGAGAGGCTGGGCACGCGCATCAACACCAACCGCACCGAGGAGGCGGTCGCCACCGGCGCCGGCGCCATCGCCGTCGGCTGCCCGTTCTGCCGCGTCATGCTGTCCGACGGCCTCACGAGCCTGCAGGGCGAGCAGCGCGCGCCGGAGGCCACCGAGGTGCTCGACGTCGCCCAGCTGCTGCTCGAGGCGGTCCGGCGCGCCCCGGCGGGACGGGACCGGCACACGACCGGCACGGCGGCGCCCGCGGAGGCCGGCCAGGCCTGAACCGTCGTCCTACCCGGCCGCCACCACGGCGCCCGCGGACGGCGCCCGCGGCGCCGGCAGAGCACCGCCCCTCTGACCGCCCGCGAACGCGGGGTCGGCCGCGACCGCGCGCACCACGTCCGGCACCGCGTCCGGAGGGACCGGTCGGGAGACGAGGTAGCCCTGCACGAGGTGGCAGCCGAGGTCCCGCAGGGCGGCGAGGGCGCGCGCGGACTCGACCCCCTCCGCGACGACGCGCAGGCCCAGGCTCGTCGCGAGGCCGAGGACGGTCCGGACGAGGGCGGTCGCGGTCCCGGCCTCCTCCTGCTCGAGCGCCTGCACGAAGCTCCGGTCGACCTTGAGCTCGTGGACCGGGAGGCGCTGGAGGTAGGCGAGGCTGGAGTAGCCGGTGCCGAAGTCGTCGAGGGACAGCTGCACGCCGAGGGCCGCGACGGCGCGGAGCACGGGCAGCGTCCGCGCCGGGTCGCCCATGAGGCTCGTCTCGGTCACCTCCAGCACGAGCCGTGCCGGGTCGAGCCCCGCACCGGCCAGCGCCCCGGCGACCCGCTGCGGGAGCGTGTCGTCGTCGAGGCACCGCGCGGACAGGTTGACCGCGACGCTCAGCGGCAGGCCGTCGTCCGCCCAGCGCCGTGCCTGGGCGACCGCGGTCGCGAGGACGTGGTCGGTGAGTCGGTCGACCAGTCCCGCGGACTCCGCCAGCGGGACGAAGACGGCCGGCCCGACGGCGCCCAGCACCGGGTGCTCCCACCGCACCAGCGCCTCGACCCCCGTCACCGTCCCGGTCCCGAGGTGGAGCTTCGGCTGGTAGTGCACCGTCAGCGCCCCCTCGTCCAGGGCGCGGTGCAGGTCGCCCAGCAGCGCGAGGCGCTCGACCCGCCCGCTGTCCAGCGAGCGGGAGTGGAGCACGAACCGGCTGCCGGTCGCACGGGCGGCGAACAGCGCGGTGTCCGCGCGCCGCAGCACCTCCTCCGCGCCGGCGCCGTCGTCCGCGACCTCCACCGCCCCGACGCTCACACCGACGCTGAGCAGGACCTCACCTACCGGGACCGGGTCGTGGCTGACCTGCGCGAGGACCTCGGCGAGCTCGACGGGCGGCTGCGACGGCGCCTGCAGCAGGACGGCGAGCTCGCTCGGGCCCGAGCGCGCGACGCTCGCCCCCGGCAGGGGCAGGGCGCGGACCCGCCGGGCCAGCTCCACCACCACGGCGTCGGCGGTCTGCTGGCCGAGCACGTCGTGCACCTCGTCGAACCGGTCGACACCGACCGTGAGCACGACGGGCCGCCGGACCGCCCCGGGCGGCCCACCGAGCTGCAGCTCGAGCGCACCCGCGAGCGAGCGCCGGTTGGGCAGGCCCGTGAGCGCGTCGTGGGTCGCGTCCCACCGCAGCCGGTCGACGAGCTCGGTGTTCTGCAGCGCCACGACCAGGTGGCCAGCCAGGGCCCGCGCGAGGCTCAGGTCCTCCTGCCCGAACCGGCTCACCTCCCCGCCGAGCCGGTCGGCGAGGACGAGGACCCCGTCGCCACCCATGGCGCCGAGGTCGACGACGAGGGCGTCGCGGTGACCGGCCTCGGTCAGCCAGCGTGCCTGCGGCCCGTCCGGGAGGCCGGCGTGGACGAGACCGTCCGTGCGCTCCGGGGGGACCACGACCGGACGGGTGCCGGTGCCGGTCGCGGCCCCGACCGCGGTGCCGTCCTCGGCGTGCAGCCGCACCTCCCCCGCGCCGCCGCGCCACACGAGCTGGGCGGTCCCCGCGCGCAGCAGCGAGCGGACCCGCTCGAGCAGGTCACCGGCCAGCGCCTCGCCCCCACCGACGCTCGCGTCGATGAAGCCCTGCACGAGCTGCAGGTCCGCGTGGCGACGCCGCAGCGTGAGGTACAGGCGGTACGCGGCCGCGCTCCCGGCCGCCAGCAGCACCAGCAGCACCCACCCGACGGGGCCGGCCAGGAGCAGGACGACGCAGACGAGGCCGAGGGCGCTCGCGACGGCCACGGCGACGGCCCCGGGGACGAAGGCCTCGGTGAGGTCGGACCACTCCAGCGGCCCGACGTTGATGCGGATGACGAGGAGGACGAGGGCCGTCATGAGGACGTCGACGACGGCCAGCGACAGGTAGGTGACGGTCGCGGCGCGGACCGTCAGCGACCGGGCCGGCTCCAGGAGGCCGTGCAGCAGGACGGCGACGAGCACCGCGTCGAGCAGGTAGGCCGCGGCGTTGTACGAGGCCTTGAGGGCCGAGCTGCGCTGGAGGGCGAAGGCGACGACGGCCGACGCGACCCGCAGGGCGACGACCCAGTGCGGGGGCAGGAACAGCATCCCGACGAGCAGGGCGGAGCCGGTGAGGGAGAAGCCGTAGGACTGCTGACGGAGCTCGACAGCCGCCTGCCCGAGCTCGCTGAGCAGCAGGACGGCGAGCATCGCCAGCAGCGCCACCGGCAGCGCGGCGCCGGCAGGTCCGGGCAGGAGCGTGCTGTCGCCGACGGGCAGGACGACCAGCAGCCAGCACCCGAGGCAGAGGAGCCCTGCCGACAGCGCGGCCGTGGCCGCCGCCGGGGTGCGTGCGGCGACGACGACCCGCGCCAGTGCGCGTGCCAGCGGGTGCATGCGGCTCCTCGTGGCTCCGGGGGGACGAAGCGACCCCCGATGACGTATCGACGTCTCCGGGGGTCGCCTGTCTGCTGCGAGCGGGTGAGGACGGCCGGGTTCAGGACCAGCCGCCCCCTGTCCACGTGCCACCGAGCCAGCGGGCCCGTGACCACCCGCCGTCCAGCCAGCGCGCGCGGGACCAGCCGTCGTCGAGCCAGCGCGCGCGGGACCAGCCGTCGTCGAGCCACCGCGCCCGGGCCCAGCCGTCACCCAGCCAGCGTGCACGGGACCACCCGTCGTCGGTCCACGTGCCCTGCTTCCAGGTCGTGCCCGCCTGTGCCTGCGCGAACCAGGACGGCCCGTCCCACGGCTGCCCGTTCACGTCCATCTCGCCCTCGAGGGCGATGCCCGAGGCCTGGTGCACGAGCACCGACCCGCCCCGCGCGAGCTGCAGGGAGCCCGTCGCCGTCGCCTGCGCGTGGGTCTGGGGCGCCGCGCGCAGGACGGCCACCGCCTCGGGCCTGCCCCGGCCCGCCTCGTCGAGCAGCTCGAGGGCGGCCTCGACGTCGACCTGCCCGGCACCGGCCGCCCGGCGGTCGGCGTGCTTGACCTCGGAGGCCGTGGCCAGCAGCACGGCCTTGACCTCGTCGGGGGTCAGGTCCGGGTGCGCCTGCAGCAGCAGCGCGGCCGCACCGCTCACCACGGCCGCCGCCTGCGAGGTGCCGCTGCCGCGGAACAGCCGGCCGGTGTCGTCGCCGGAGACCCGGCCCTCGGGGTGCTCGGTGTCGACGAAGGAGCCGGGGTCCCGCAGCGACGCGACCGAGCGGCCGGGTGCGAGCAGGTCGACGGGGCGCTCGGCGCTGCCGCGCGAGGAGAAGTCGGCGACGCGCGGCTTCTTCTGCCAGCCGTCCACCTTGCCGTTGGGGTCGCTGGACCCGACGGCGATGACGTAGGGGTCGATGGCCGGGTTCGTGAGCCGCCCGTCGCGCTCCCCGTCGTTGCCCGCCGACACCACGACGACCAGACCCGCGCGCCAGGCGTTCTGCGCGGCCGCCGCCAGGGGGTCGACGTCCGCGGCCTGCAGCGCGGTCGTCCCGAAGGACAGGTTGACCACCCGCACGTCCATGCCGGCGTCGTCCTGGTGCTGCACGACCCAGTCCAGGGCCGCGATGACCTGGCTGACGTCGGTGCTGCCGTCGGTGCTCGCGAGCTTGAGCGCGAGGAGCTGCGCGTCGGGGGCGACGCCGAGCTGCTGGTAGGGCTTGTCGGGCTTCGGCTCGCCCGTCCTCGGGTCGACCTTCACGCCGTCCCTCGCCGCAATGATCCCCGCCATGTGGGTGCCGTGGCCGTACGTGTCCGCGTCGGTCACCGCGGGCTCGGCGTTCGCCTCGAACGACAGGTCGGGCCCCTGCACGACCTTGCCGGGGGCGTCGAGACCGCGGACGGCGGACACCCCCGAGTCCACGACGGCGACGGTCACGCCCCTGCCCGTGACGGCGTGCCCCGAGGCGTCGGTCCGGTCCCACACCTTCCGCGCGCCGATGGCGTCGGTGATCGTGTAGAGGCTGCCGGGGTCCTTCTTCGCGTCGTTGTCGCCGGTCCACTGGTCGATCGACGACCTGTCGGCCTTGGCGTCGCCCCACTCCGTCCCAGGAGGCGGAGGCGGTGTCGTCGCCGCCGTCGCGGGCGTGGTCACCGCGCCCGTCACCGCGCCCGCGACGACGCACGTCGTCAGGGTCGCGGCGACGAGCCGGCCATGGAATCGACCCATCCGTGGGTCCTCACTCTCGGTGGTTGGTTGAAGCCTGTACGTGAGGCTTGCACGGCTCCGCCCATCCCCGACAGGGGCGAGCCACCCGCTCGGCGCAGCCGCGGCAGCACGGCCACCCGCTCGGCCCTGCGACGGCGCCCGGACGGCCCGGCGGGACCCCGGCCGAAGGCGTCAGACGAGGTCGGGCGCGGCGAGCAGGTAGCCCTGGAAGAGGTCCGCACCCGCGGCGAGGGCCTCCTGCAGGTCGTCGAGGGTCTCGATCCGCTCGACGACCACGACGACGTCCGGGCAGACCTCCCGCGCCTGCGCGACGACGGCGGCGAGGCCGGCCCGCGTCACCGCCTCTAGGTCGACCTTGACGTAGTCCGCGAGCGGCAGCAGCGCGTCCCGGTCCCCCGGACCCGCCCAGTCGTCGAGGGCGATGCGGTACCCGCGCGCGAGGAGGTCGCGCACGCCCGCGACCACCTCGTCGTCCGCGGTGACGCCCTCGAGCACCTCCACGACGATGCGCCCGTTGGCGGCGGGCAGCGCGTGGGCGCCGACGAGGTAGGCGCGCGGGGTGTTGAGGAACAGCAGCCCCGGGTCGTCGACGTCCATCTCCCGGTGCAGCAGGTCGACGACGGTGCCGGTCGCCTGCTCGTGGTCGGCCTCGGAGGTGAGCACCGGCGCCACGTCGGAGGGCGGCTCGCGGTACAGCAGCTCGACGCCCACCGGGGTGCCCGTGGCGTCGACGATGGCCTGGGAGGCGACGCCCGGACCCACGGCGGGCTCCGACGACATGACCGGAGTATGGGGCCGTCACGCCTCCGGGGGGGAGGCCTCCGGCAGAACCCGCGCCGACGACCTCAGACCTGGTAGCGGTCGACGAGGAACCCGTCGGCGTCGACCACCACGCCGCCGCCCAGCTCCGCGAGGGTGCGGGTGACCGCCGCGATCGGTCCGCGCACCCGCTCGCGGCACGCGAGGGCGACGCCCTCCAGGTGCTCGGCGAGGTGCCACTCCTCCTCGGGCGCCACCCAGCGCACGTCGTAGACCGCCATGGGTCCCGCGCCGAACGACTCGCCGGCGACGGCGGGCTCGGGACGCAGCGCGACCTGCCCCTCCACGACGACGGCCCCGGCCGGGCCGACCGGCAGGTGCACGACGAAGGGCGTGCCGTCCGGCTGCTCCAGCGCCGCGGGCGAGGCGTCCCCGCCGACCGCGACCGTGACCCCCTCGCCCTCCTGCGCGCACACGGCCGCGACGTCGGCCGGGCGCACCCACGTGGGCGAGACGACCCGGGTCTCCAGGGCCGTCGCGTGGTCCGGCACGAGCGCCTCGTGCTGGCCCGTCGGCCGCACGGCGCCGTCGAGGCGGCGGGCGAGCGCGAGCAGCAGCTCGAGCCCCGCGAGCTCCGCCCCCGTGGGCAGCCCGTCCGGGAAGGCCCGGTGCAGCCCGTCCGGACGGCGCGCGGGCGGCGACGGCTCCCGGGCGCCGCGCTCGACCTCGAGGTCGTAGGCGACCGACCAGGGGGTCGGCACGTCGGCGGAGACCGCGGCCTCGGTGCTGAGCTCGTGCGGGCCGTGCAGCGCGGCGCGGCCGTCGAGGTCCGCCGTCCCGGTCCCGACGAGGTCCGAGAGGGGGTACCAGCAGCGCACGAGGGCGTCGACCTGGTCGACGCCCACGACCGTCGGCACGAGCAGCAGGTGCCGTCGCCGGAGCGGCTCGTAGGGGTCGGCGACGGCGCGGCGGCGCAGCCCGGGCACCGCGCTCAGACCTCGCTGCGGTGGAAGTTCTGCCACGACCGGCTGGCCGTGGGCCCCCGCTGGCCCTGGTATCGGTTGTGCCGCCCGTCGCCGGAGCCGTACGGGTGCGCCGCGGGGCTCGACAGCCGGAAGAAGCACAGCTGGCCGATCTTCATGCCCGGCCACAGCGCGATCGGCAGCGTCGCCATGTTGGACAGCTCGAGGGTGACGTGCCCGGAGAAGCCGGGGTCGATGAACCCGGCCGTGGAGTGCGTGAGGAGCCCGAGGCGGCCGAGGCTCGACTTGCCCTCGAGCCGAGCGGCGAGCCCGGGCCCGAGCGTCACCTGCTCGTAGGTCGAGCCCAGCACGAACTCGCCCGGGTGCAGCACGAACGACTCCCCGGCCGGGACCTCGACGAGCCGCGTGAGGTCGGGCTGCTCGACGGCCGGGTCGATGAGGCCGTAGCGGTGGTTGTCGAACAGCCGGAACCACTTGTCGACGCGGACGTCGACGCTGCTCGGCTGGACCATCGTCGCCTCGAACGGCTCGAGCACGATCTCGCCCGCCGCCACCGCGGCGGCGACGTCGGTGTCGGAGAGGAGCACGGGACGACGGTAGCCCGTCCCGACGGGCCGGCACCGCCCACCACCGTCTCCGGTGCGCGGGTCGACGCCGCGGGTGCGACGGCCGGCTGCCGGCTCAGGTCCGGTCCCCGGCGTACCGATATGCCGGAAGGGGCCGAGCGGCCCCTCTCGACCCGACCGAACCGAGGAGGCGCCCCGTGGCCCCACCCGCGCGCCTCGCGCGCTGCCTGGGTGTCGCCCTCGCCGTGGCCCTGGCGTACGCGGCCGCCACGTACCTCGGCCGCGCGGCGCGGCCCGAGGACTCCCAGGTCGCGCTCGCCTGGCCCGCCGCCGGGGTCGGGGTGTCGCTGCTGCTGCTCCTGCGGCGCGCCGCCGCCCGACGCGCCGCCCTCGCCGGCCTCGTGCTCGCCTCGTTCGCGGTCAACGCCGCCACCGGCCTGCCGCTGCTCGCCGCCGCCGTGTTCGCCCTCGTCAACGGCGGCCACGCCGCGCTGGGTCACCACCTCGTCGTGCGCTTCGTGCCCGACCGGGCCCTGCGGTCACCGCGGGACCTCACCGGCCTCCTGCTCGCCTCCGCCCTCACCGGCCTGGTGAGCGGCACCGCGTCCGCGGTGACGGCCACGTCCCTGCTCGACGAGCCCCTCGGCGAGGGGCTGCTGCTGTTCGTCGTGCGCAACGGCGGCACGATGCTCGCCGTCACGGCCGTCGCGTGCGCGCTGCTCGCCCGGGGCCGGCCGCGCTGGCCCGGTACCCGCCCCGCGGCGGAGGCGGCCGGCATCGGGGCGGTCGGCGTCGGCCTGTACGTGCTGCTCTTCGTCCTGCCCGTCGACCTGCCGCTGCTCTTCCTCGCGGTGGCGGTGTCGGTGTGGGCGGGCAGCCGGGTCGGCGTCGCGACGACCGCGGTGCTCGGCCTGCTCTGGTCCTCTCTCGCCGTCGCGTCCGCGGTCGCGGGCTACGGCGTCCTCGGCGCGGTCGCCGACGTGCAGGTGCGCGCGGTGCTCGTGCAGTCCCTCGTCGTGGTCGTGACCGTGGTCGGGCTCTCGCTCGCGACCGGACGCGCCACCACGCTCGCCCTCACCGCGGAGCTGGCGCGGTCCCTGGAGCAGCTGCGCCAGGCGACCGACGCCGCGGTCATCGGCAAGGCCGTCGTGGTCCGCGGACCCGACGGCGGGTGGTCGCTCACGCGGCCCAACCCGGCGCTCGTGCGCCTGCTCCGCCGCGACCCCTCGGCCGTGCGCTGGCGCGAGCTCCTGCACCCGGACGACTCGCTGCGGCTGCGGGCCGTGCTGGACCGGCTCGCCGACGACGGTCTGGAGACGGCAGAGGTCGAGGTGCGGCACCGGGTCCCGGGCCAGGGCCTGCTGTGGACGCAGGTGCACCTGTCGCTGCTCCCGGACTCCGACGGCGGAACGTCGGTGGTGGCCCAGGTCGTCGACGTCCACGAGCAGCGCGCCGCCCGGGAGCGGCTGTCGCGGCTGGCGCTGCACGACCCGCTCACCGGCCTGTCGAACCGGGTCCACCTCACCGAGGAGGTCGACCGCCTGCTCGCGGACCCGCGCGTGCCGGGCGTGGCGGTGCTCTTCCTCGACCTCGACCGCTTCAAGGCCGTCAACGACGGCTACGGGCACGAGACCGGCGACCGCGTGCTGCAGCAGGTGGCGGACACGCTGCGCGCGACCCTGCGCCCGGACGACGTGGTGTGCCGGCTCGGCGGCGACGAGTTCGTCGCCTGCTGCCCGGGGGTCACCACCGCGGAGGACGCGACCGCGGTTGTGGGGCGCCTCGAGCGCGCGCTCCGGACGTCGCTCCTCGTCGACGGCCGGGACCTCGGCCTCGCCGTCAGCACCGGGGTCGCCCTGTCGGGGGCCGGTGACGACGCCGCGTCCCTCGTGCGCCGCGCGGACCGCCTCATGTACGAGGTCAAGCGCTCGCACAGCGCGCTGCCCCGCTGAGGACGGCCCGCCGGCCGCCTCACTGCACGCAGAGCTCGTTGCCCTCGGGGTCGGCCATGACGACCCAGCGTTCGCCGCGCTCGCTGCGGTCGGCGAGGACGCGGCCACCGGCGGCCTCGAGCTCGCGCACGCGCGCGTCGACGAGGGCGCGGTCGTGGTCGGGACCGCTGACGGTCACGTCGAGGTGCACCCGGTTCTTGGCGCTCTTCGCCTCGGGGACCCGCTGGAACAGCAGCCGCGGGCCACGACCCGCCGGGTCGACGAGCGCGGCGAAGCCGTCGCGCTCCTCGGCGGGCACGCCCTGCTCGTCGGCCCACGCGTCCCACGTGTCGTACCCGGGCGGCGGGGGCTGCTCGACGTAGCCGAGCGCCAGCGCCCAGAACCGGGCGAGCGACGGCGGGTCGGCGGCGTCGAAGGACACCTGGACGCGCGCGCTCACCTGGTGCTCGGAGGCCGTCGGAGTCATGACCGCACGGTAGGGTCAGCCACCGACAGCGCGGCCGCGTGCCGGCGCTACTTCTTGAGCGGGTCGTGGCCCCAGTTCATGAGGCTGTAGCGCCACCGCGTGTCCTCGACGTCGCCCTCCGGACGCTGCTTGCTGTGACGCGCGACGTAGCCGACGACCTTCCTCATGTGGGCGACGTCGTCGTCGGTGAGGTCCGCCTTCTTCGTCTCCTTGATCTCGACGATGCGGCGCCCGCTCGCGTGGCCCGTCGACTCGCCGCCGCCGGAGGAGTCCCCGACCTCCTTCGACTCGTCGGTGTCGAGCCACTCGCGCAGCTCCTTGGGGGTCATGTTGACGGCGTCCTCGAAGTCGCGACGGACCTCGTCGAGGTCGTCCGGCTGGCTGCTGCTGTCCGACATGCCCCGACTGTCGCCCGCGCGGACGCGGGCCGCCACCGCAGGGGCCGCGTGCCCGCCTACCGGGGCGGGGGAGGAGCCGTGCTCCGGCGACGCACGAGCCGCGGCGCCACGGTCCGCGACGGCACGCGCCCGAGCTCGACCGCACGCCCCTCGAGCAGGGACAGCAGCGTCGCGATGCTGCGCTCCCCCACGTCGCCGAAGCCCTGCCGCACGCTCGTGAGGCCGGGCCCGTAGAACTCGGCCTCCGGCACGTCGTCGAAGCCGCCGACGCTCACGTCGCCGGGCACGCGCCGCCCGGCCTCCTCCAGCGCGCGCAGCACCCCGAGGGCCACCTGGTCGTTGGCGGTGAACACGGCGGTCACGTCCGGGTCGGCGGCGAGCGCGCGGCCGCGCTCGTAGCCGCTGCGGGCCGACCAGTCCCCCCGCACCACCTCGGGCACCGGGCGGCCGGCGGCCTCGAGCATCTGCCGCCAGCCGACGACGCGCTCCTCGGCCTCGAGCCAGTCCGCCGGACCCGCCACGTGGTGCACCGTGCGGTGGCCGAGGGCGAGGAGGTGCTCGGTCATGAGCCGGGCGCCCTCGGCCTGGTCGACGCACACGATCGGCAGGTCCGCGTCGAGGCCGCCGTCGACCGCGACGACCGGCAGGTCGGCCGGGAGCTCGAGCATCGCGTCGGCGGCCGTGCGCTGCGGGGCGATGACGACGACGCCGGCCACCCGCAGGCTCTCGAGGTAGCCGAAGGCCTCCGAGACGGCCTCCGTCGACAGGTCGGGCAGCGAGGCCACGGTGACGGAGTAGCCGTGCGAGCGGGCGGCCTGCTCGATCGCGAGCATCGTGCTCGCGGGACCGAAGAGCGTCGTGCCCGCCGCCACCACCCCGAGCGTTCGGGTGCGGCTCGTCACGAGCGTGCGGGCCGCGGCGTTCGGCCGGTAGCCGAGGGTGGCGATGGCCTCCTCGACCCTGCGCCGGGTCTCCTCGCGCACGTGCGGGTGGTCGTTGAGCACCCGCGAGACCGTCTGGTGCGAGACGCCCGCGAGCCGGGCCACGTCGTGCATGACCGGTGCTCGGTCGGGTCTCTGCGCGGCCACGGCTCCTCCTGTGCTGCGGAGGCTACCGGCGCGACGCCGACGGGACGGCTGGACCGTGCTCACGGGGACCACCCTCTCGACGGCGGTGCGGGGCTGGGGTGGACGTGGTCTCGAGCCGGCCGGGACGCGCGGCCCCGGGGGTCAGCCCCGTCTGGCCGTGATCACCCGCTGCAGGACGACGAAGGCGAGGAGCAGCAGGCCGATGACGATGCGGGTCCACCAGGAGCTCAGCGTGCCCTCGAAGGTGATGATCGTCTGGATGAGACCGAGCTCCAGGACGCCGATCACGGACCCCAGCACGAAGCCGCTGCCGCCTGTCAGCAGGGTGCCGCCGATGACGACGGCCGCGATGGCGTCGAGCTCCAGGCCGACGCCGGTCAGGGAGTAGCCGGAACGCGAGAAGACCGCGAAGAGGAACCCCCCGAGCCCGGCGCAGGTGCCGCTGATCGTGTAGGCGAGGACCTTGGTGCGCGCGACCGGCAGACCCATGAGGGACGCCGAGGACTCGCTGCCGCCGATGGCGTAGACGGTCCGGCCGAACCGCGTGAAGTGCAGCACCACGAAGGCGAGCAGCACGACGAGGGCCGCGATGAGGACGCTCGGCGTGACCGAGAAGCCGCCGACAAGCGGCAGCCGCGTGCCCGACAGCGCCACCACCACCTCGTTGGAGATCGGGATCGACTGCAGGCTCACCACGAAGGCGAGCCCGCGCGCGAAGAACAGCGCCGCCAGCGTCGCGACGAAGGGCTGCACGTCGAAGTAGTGGATGATCAGGCCGGACACCGTGCCGATGACCGTCCCCACGAGGATGACGAGCGGGATGACGACGGGTGAGGGCCAGCCCGCCTCGAACAGCCGTGCCGCGAGCACACCGGACAGTGCTGCCACCGCGCCGACGGACAGGTCGATGCCCCCGGTGAGGATGACGAAGGTCATGCCGACGGCGATGACGATGAGGAAGGCGTTGTTGATGAAGAGGTTCGAGATGATCGCGCCGCTGACGAAGTTGTCGTAGCGCAGCCCGCCGAGCACGAACATGGCGATGAGCACGCCGAAGGTGGCCGCGAGCTGCAGGTAGCGGGCGTCGACGCGCGGCAGCCGACCGCGACGCGTGCGACGGGCCGCGGCCCCGCCGCGGGGTGCGTCCGGCACCGGTGCCGGCTTCGAGGGTGCCTGGGCGCTCATCGCGACACCGTCTCCTTCTGCGTCGTGGCGCCGGGGGCGCCGGCCGTGGCGGGGGCGGCAGCGGCAGGCCGTCGACGCCGGCGCGCGGCCAGGAGCGTCCGTCCCTTCGGCGACTGCGCGAGGACGACGACGATGACGACCACGGCCTTGAACAGGGGCGTCACCGACGGCGGGATGCCGAGCACGGTGACGCTGAGGGTCAGCGTCTGGATGACGAGGACACCGACGACCGTGCCCATGAGCGAGAACCGACCGCCCGACAGCAGCGTCCCGCCGATGACGACGGCGAGGATGGCGTCCAGCTCGATGAACAGGCCGGCGTTGTTGGCGTCGGCGGCCATCGTCGTCGAGGCGATGATGAGCCCGGCTATGCCGGCCAGCACCGCGCTGATGACGTAGACGGTCCACACCAGTCCGCGGGCCCGCACACCCGCCAGCCGGCTCGAGGAGGGGTTGATGCCGACGGACTCGATGAGGACGCCGAGGGCGGTGCGCCGGGTCAGCACGATGAGCACGACGAGCACCACCGCCGCGATGACGACAGGGACCGGGACGCCGAGCAGGTGACCGCCGCCGATCTGCCGGAAGGGAGGGCTCGTGACCGTCGTGATCATGCCGCCGGTGATGAGCATGGCGACCCCGCGGCCCGCGGTGAGGAGGACCAGCGTCGCGATGATGGGTTGGATCCCGAGCACGCTGACGAGGAAGCCGTTCCACGCGCCGAGCACGCCGCACAGCACGATCGCGAGCAGCACCGCCACCAGCACGGTGGCCGGGGAGCCGGGGTCCGGCGACCCGGCGATCCAGGCCGTCGACACCGCACCCGAGATCGCGATGACCGCCCCGACCGAGAGGTCGATGCCGCGGGTCGCGATGACGAGCGTGAGGCCGAGGGAGACCAGGAGCAGCGAGGAGCCGTTGCGGAGGATGTTGATCGGTGCGCCGTAGAGCGCGCCGTCGCGCACCTCGACGGCGAGGAAGTCCGGAGCGCGCAGCGTGTTCGCGAGCAGCAGCAGCACGAGGGCCACCAGCGGCCAGAAGAGGCGGTGCCGCGTGGCACGCGCGAGGAGGCCGGGGCCGGAGGACGCGTCGCCGGCGGGCCGTGGCGCGTCCTGCTGCGCCGGGGCGCTCACGCCGCGCTCCCGGCGATCAGCTTGATGACGCTGTCGAGCGTCACGGTCTCGTCGTTGTCGATCTCGGCCACCTTCTCCCGGTCGCGCATCACGGCGATGCGATGGCTCAGCCGCAGCACCTCCTCGAGCTCCGCGGAGATGAAGAGCACGGCGAGGCCGTCCTCGGCCAGCCGCGAGACCAGGCGCTGGATCTCGGCCTTCGCGCCGACGTCGATGCCTCGGGTGGGCTCGTCCAGGACGAGCACACGGGGCTCGGTCGCCAGCCACCGGGCGAGCAGCACCTTCTGCTGGTTGCCGCCGGACAGGTTCTTGATGAGGGCGTCCGAGTTGGCGGGTCGGATGTCCAGCGCCTTCATGTAGCGCTCGACGATCTCGTCGACCGTCGAGGCGGGCAGCTTCCGCGCCCAGCCCCGTGCGGCCTGCATGGCGAGCACGATGTTGTCGCGGACCGTGAGGTCCCCGACGATGCCCTCGGTCTTGCGGCTCTCCGAGGAGTAGGCGATGTCACGCGCCAGCGCCGCGCGGGGGGTGCGGAGCCGCGTGACGGACCCGTCGACCTTGAGGGTCCCGGTGTCGGCGCGGTCAGCGCCCGTGAGCAGGCGCGCGAGCTCGGTGCGCCCGGACCCCAGCAGGCCGGCCAGGCCGACGACCTCGCCGGGTCGGATCGCGAGGTCGAACGGGCGGATGGCGTTGCTGCGACCCAGGCCCTCGGCCTCGAGCAGGGGCTCGTCGCTCGTCACCTGGTGGCGGGTCGCGGTGTGCTCCATGGCCTCGAGCTCGTCGAGCGAGGCCCCGATCATGGCGGCGACGAGGGACCGGCGGTCCAGCTCGCTGGTGAGGTGCTCGCCGACGAGCTCGCCGTTCCGCAGGATCGTCATGCGGTCGCACAGCTCGTAGACCTGCTCGAGGAAGTGCGTGACGAAGAGGATGGCGACACCGCGGTCGCGGAGGTCGCGCACGACGCGGAACAGGGTGGCGACCTCGTCGGTGTCGAGGCTCGAGGTCGGCTCGTCCAGGACGAGGACCTTCGCGTCCACGACCATGGCCCGCGCGATGGCGACGAGCTGCTGGATCGCGAGGCTGTGGTCGCCCAGCAGCGAGCCCGGGTCGATGTCGAGGCCGAGCGACGAGAGGTGGCGGCGGGCCTGCTTGCGGGTCGAGCGCCAGTCGGCGAGGCCGAAGCGGCTCACCTCGTGCCCGAGCATGACGTTCTCCGCGACCGACAGGTTCTCGCAGAGGTTGACCTCCTGGTACACGGTGCTGATGCCGGCGGCCTGCGCGTCGGCCGGCCCGCCCAGGTGCACGACCTCACCGTCGACGCGGACCTCGCCCGCGTCGATCCGGTTGACGCCGGTCAGCGCCTTGATGAGCGTCGACTTCCCGGCGCCGTTCTCGCCCATGAGCGCGTGGACCTCGCCGCGGCGGAGCACGAGGTCGACGCCGTCCAGCGCCTTCACCCCGGGGAACGCCACCTCGATGCCGCGCATCTCCACGACGGCGGCGGGGCTGTCAGTCATCGTCGACCCTCTCCTTTGGTGACCCGTCCGGGACCGGGTGCGGTCCCGGTCCCGGACGGGTGGATCGTGCTGCCGGACGCGTGCCCGGGTCGAGCCGGTCGGCCCGCGGGTGGTCGAGCACCCGCGGGCGGGACCGTCAGTACTGGCGGTCGGGCAGCGCCTCGATCGCCTGCTCCTGCGTGAAGGACTCGTCCTCCACGACGATGCGCTTGTCGACCGGCACGCCGTTCACCACGTCGGTGATGATCTGGGCGAGGTCCGGGCCGAGGAGCGGGTTGCACTCGACGATGAAGTTGATCTTCCCGTCGGCGAGCGCCTGCATGCCGTCGCGGACCGCGTCGATCGTCACGATCTTGATGTCCTCGCCCGGCACGAGGCCGGCGGCCTCGATCGCCTCGATGGCCCCGAGGCCCATGTCGTCGTTGTGGGCGTACAGGACGTCGATGTTCTCCGCCCCCTCGGACTGCAGGAAGCCCTCCATCACCTGGCGGCCCTCGGCGCGGGTGAAGTTACCCGTCTGCGAGGCCGTGATGGTGACGTTGTCGTTGTCGGCGATGGCCTCCTCGAAGCCGGCCTTCCGGTCGTTCGCCGGCGCGCTGCCCGTGGTGCCCTGCAGCTCGACGACGTTGATCGGCTCGGTGCCGAGCTCCTCGGACACCCACTGCCCGGCGCGGCGGCCCTCCTCGACGAAGTCCGAGCCGATGAAGGAGACGTAGAGGTCCTCGTTCTGCGTGTCGACGGCCCGGTCGGTGAGGACCACGGGGATGTCGGCGGCGGCCGCCTCCTCGAGGACGGCGTCCCAACCGGACTCCACCACCGGGGAGAAGGCGATGACGTCGACGCCCTGGGCGATGTAGGTGCGGATCGCCTGGATCTGGTTCTGCTGCTGCTGCTGGGCGTCGGAGAAGGACAGCTCGAAGCCGTTCTCCTCGGTGAGGGTCTCCTGGATGGACTGCGTGTTCGCGGCGCGCCAGCCGCTCTCCGCACCTACCTGCGAGAAGCCGACGCTGATGAGCTCGCCGTCGGCGGACCCGCCCTCGCCGCCCGCGGCCGGGCTGGCGTCGCCGCCACCGGCGGCCGGGCTCGCGGCCTCGGACGAGCCGGAGCCGCCGCCGCACGCGGCGACCGAGAGGGTGAGGGCGATGGCGACGGCCGCGGTACGCAGCCGCGGCAACGTGCTGAGATTCATGAGCTCCTCCTCGAGCTGGTGACCGGCGGCGTCGCCGGAGGGGTTGGCGTGACGTTAACGTTCACAGTCCTGACGTTGTCAAGCGCTCACAAGGTCACGTCCCGGTAACGGTTGGAGTCGTGTACACCGGCACTCGCTGCCTGTTAGCGTTCACTGCGCAGACACCGCAGTCTGGAAGGACAGCCCTGTGACCGCCCATCCCGCCCCCTCCGTCCCCGCCGAGACGGCCGTCGACGGCATCGACGACGGCGGCACTGTCGACGTCGACCGCGCCGTCGCCGCCGTCCGCGCCGACGTCGCCCGCCTGCACGGCGAGCTCGTGCGCTACGGCCTCGTCGCGTGGACCGCGGGCAACGTGTCCGGGCGCGTGCCGGGCGCCGACCTCTTCGTCATCAAGCCGAGCGGCGTCTCCTACGACGAGCTCACCCCCGAGGCCATGGTCGTGTGCGACCTCGACGGCGAGCTCGTCGACGGCGCGCGCTCGCCGTCCAGCGACACCGCCGCCCACGCCTACGTGTACCGGCACATGCCGCACGTCGGCGGGGTGGTGCACACGCACTCGACGTACGCGTGCGCGTGGGCGGCCGTCCGCCGGCCGATCCCGTGCGTGCTCACGGCGATGGCCGACGAGTTCGGCGGCGACATCCCCGTCGGCCCGTTCGCCCTGATCGGCGACGACTCCATCGGCCGCGGCATCGTCGAGACGCTGGACGGGCACCGGTCCCGGGCCGTCCTCATGGCCCAGCACGGCGTCTTCACCATCGGCAGCGACGCGAGGGACGCGGTCAAGGCGGCGGTGATGTGCGAGGACGTGGCCCGCTCGGTCCACCTCGCCCACCAGCTCGGGGAGCCGGAGCGCATCGCCGAGGACGACGTCGCACGGCTGTTCGACCGCTACCAGAACGTCTACGGCCAGACGGCCGGGCAGGGCACCGAGGGAGACCCACGATGAGCACCACCACCAGCGGCGGCAGCCGCTCCGAGCAGGCCGCCGGCCCGCGTGAGATCTGGTTCGTCACCGGCAGCCAGGGCCTGTACGGCCAGGACGTGCTCGACCAGGTGGCCGAGCAGAGCCGGCAGGTGGCCGAGCGGCTCCAGGCCTCCGGGGCCCTGCCCGTCGGGCTGTCGTGGCGGCCGGTCGTCACCTCCGTCGACGCCGTGCACCGGCTCGCGCTCGAGGCCAACGCCGACCCGTCGTGCGTCGGGGTCGTCGCGTGGATGCACACGTTCTCCCCTGCCCGCATGTGGATCCGCGGGCTCGACGCCCTGCAGACGCCGCTGCTGCACCTGCACACGCAGGCCAACGAGTCCCTGCCGTGGTCGACCATCGACATGGACTTCATGAACCTCAACCAGGCCGCGCACGGCGACCGCGAGTTCGGCTACGTGCAGACCCGCATGGGCGTGGTCCGCAAGACCGTCGTGGGGCACGCCTCCGACGCCCACGTCACGAGCCGGCTGTCGGCCTGGGCGCGCGCCGCGCTCGCCTGGCACGAGTCCCGCTCGCTCACGGTCGCGCGCTTCGGCGACACCATGCGGGACGTCGCCGTCACCGAGGGCGACCGCACCGAGGCGCAGTGGCGCTGGGGCGTGCGGGTCAACGCCTACGCGGTCGACGACGTCGTCCGCGCGGTCGCGGACGTGTCCGACGCCGACGTCGACCCGCTCGTCGCGGAGTACGAGGACTGCTACGACGTCGTCGACGAGCTCCGCAAGGGCGGCGACCGGCACGACTCCCTGCGCTACGCCGCCCGCCAGGAGCTCGCGCTGCGGCGGCTGCTCGACCAGGTCGGCGCGCGCGCGTTCACGACGAACTTCGAGGACCTCGCCGGCCTGCGGCAGCTGCCGGGCCTCGCGGTGCAGCGCCTCATGGCCGACGGCTACGGCTTCGGCGGCGAGGGCGACTGGAAGACCTCCGCGCTGCTGCGGATGCTCAAGGTCGCCGGGGCCGGGCTGGCGGGCGGGACCTCCTTCATGGAGGACTACACGTACCACTTCGGCCCGGGCGAGCCGCTGAGCCTCGGTGCCCACATGCTCGAGGTCTGCCCTTCGATCGCCGCGGAGCGGCCCCGGGTGGAGATCCACCCGCTCGGCATCGGGGACCGCGAGGACCCGGTGCGGCTCGTCTTCGACGCGGCGCCCGGGCGTGCTCTCGTCAGCAGCCTCGTCGACCTCGGCGACCGCTTCCGGGTCGTGGCGAACGAGGTCGAGGTCGTCGCCCCGCCCGAGCCGCTGCCGCACCTGCCGGTGGGGCGCGCGGTGTGGCGCCCGGAGCCGGACCTGCGGACGTCGGCGGAGTGCTGGATCGTCGCCGGCGGCTCGCACCACACCGTCCTGTCGACCCAGCTCGACGCCGAGGTGCTCACGGACCTCGCGCGGATCGCACGCTGCGAGCTCGCGCTCATCGACGCCGACACCCGCCCGCACCGCTTCGAGCAGGAGCTGCGCTGGAACGAGGCGTACCACCGCCTCGTGCGCTGAGGTCGCAACGAGCGCGCGCACGCACGCCGCGCCCCGCACGCACCGCACACGAGAGGGCCACCCCGGCTGACCGGGGTGGCCCTCTCGTCGTGCGGTGGTGCTCAGCCGAGCAGGAGCACCCGGTCGATCACGTGGGCGACCTGGACCTGGCCGAGGTTGACGTCGACGTCGGTCACCGTGGCCACCGTGTCGCCGTCGGCGTCGAGCAGGCGGACCGTCCCGCCGTCGACCTCGACCGTGAGGGTCGAGCCGCCTGCGGTCTGCAGCTCGGCGCCGTCGGAGGCGAGCACCTGCTCGCTCGTCAGCGTCGCGCCCACGACCACGTGGTCGAGCAGCACCTGCTCGAGCTCGGCTGAGCTGAAGGAGCTGCGGAGCCGGCCCGCCGCGGCCTTCTCGTTCGGGACCCGACCACGTAGGGCGGCCTCGAGGGAGGCGACGAACGCGTCGTCGTCGGGCAGGAACGCGGTGAGCGGCTGCTCGGCGTCGGCGAGCACCGCGACCGGGCTGTCCGGGCGCTGCTCGAGGACGCGCTGCACCGCGAAGGACAGCAGGTCGAAGTCCGACCCGTCGGCGACCCGCGGGTTCTCCGGGCCGCTCGTGTCCGCACCCAGCACGTCACCGAGGGAGGTGTCGGTGCCGTACTCCGGCTCCTCCGGCTCCTCCTCGGCGGCGGCGAAGGTGTAGGTGTCGACCTCCATTAGGTCCTCGCCCTCGGGACCGGTGAACGTGAGGTAGACGTCGTGGACGCCCTGGACGCCGGTGAGGTCGGCGGTGGCCTCCGACCACTCCCCGACCGGGCCGTCGAGCGCCGCGGTGGCGACGACGGGGCCCTCGCGGTCGTCGAGGCGCACCTCGACGGCACCACCGGCGGCCATCGTCATGACGCGCATCGTGAGCGACTCCGCGCCCTCACCGAGGTCGACCTGCGCGAGCGACGTCCAGTCGCCCGCGTCGATGTCGGTGAGGACGAGGTTGGGCGTGCCCTCGCCGAACTGCGCCGAGGAGCCCTCGACCTGGCGGGTCGTGAGGCCCTGCCGCCACGCGATCGTCTCCGCCTCGAGCACGCCGCCGTAGACCTCGAGCGGCTTGACCTGGTCGACGCCCTCGTAGGTCCCGACGACCTGCTGGATCGTGCCGTCGTCGTTGAACTGCAGCTTCTCGATGTGGGGGCTGCGGTAGCCCTGCGTCTGGTCTCCGTTGATGCGCTTGTTGAGCGTGGGGGCGTGGTGGGTGAAGTAGTACTCACCGCCCAGCTCGAAGACCGACTGGTGGTTGTTGCCGCCCGTGCCCGCGCCGAAGAACTGCGACTGGTTGGGGAACAGCACGCCCCCGTAGGCCTCCTTGGGCCACGAGGCCGGGTCGTCGGAGATCAGGTAGGGGATCTGCCCGCCGCCCGGGTACCCCGGCAGCGGCTGCTGGTTGCCGCCGAAGTCGTTCCCGCCGAAGTGCGAGGAGTACGTGAGGTAGTACAGGCCGTTGCGCTCGAACACGTGCGGCGCCTCGAACGACACGGGGGTGTCGAGCACGAAGGCCGTCCCCTCCGTCTCGATCATGTTGTCGGCGAGCTCGATGCCGCGCATGTTCTTCGGGTTGTTGAACCGCTCGGCCGCCGGCAGCGACGTCGAGGCGGGACCGCCGCCGAAGTACAGGTACGGCTGGCCGTCGGCCGGGTCGACGAAGGGCGCGGGGTCGAACTTCCACGCCACGTCCTGCGCGCCGGGGGTGCCGCCGTCGATGAGGGTGTCGTCGCGCGGGTCGCTCCACGGCCCGAGCGGGGAGTCGCCGACGATGACGTTGCTCGAGCCGCCGCCGTTGGCGTAGTAGAGGAAGGTCTTGAGCTCGCCGTCGACCTCCTTCTGCACCGCACCGGGCGCCCACGAGTTGTTCGTGTAGGGGGCGATGCCGTTGGGCCCGGCGACCGGGATCTCGCCGTGGTCGGTCCAGTTGACGAGGTCCTCGGAGCTGATGACGGTGATCTGGTTGATGTCGCCGTAGTTGATGCCGGGCGACACCCCCGTCTCGGGGTCGGGCGCGTAGCCCTGCGTGTCGTTCGTCATGTACATGAACACGCGGTCGCCGGCCACCATGCCGAAGCCGTCGGCCCCGAACTTGTGGGAGATCAGCGGGTTGCTGTCACCGGGCAGCTTGCCGACGACCTCGACGGTCCGCGACGCGGGCGGGGGCGGCGGGGCGCCCGTGAGCGAGACGTCGTCGACGACGAAGTCCATGAGGTGCAGGTCCGGGTCGGCCTGCGGGTCCGCGGTCCACGGGGTCTCGAGGAACACGCGGGTCGTGCCGACCGCCTGGCTCGCGGGCACGGTGAAGGTGCCCTCGATGAGGGCCCACTCGCCCCGCTGGGCGACGACCGAGCCCATGTTCGTGTACGAGCCGCCGCCGTAGTGGATGGTCATGAAGAACTGCTTCGTGGCCGGCGCCGCGGGGTCGTCGTACTTGATGCGCGCGCTGAGCGCGTACGTCTCGCCCGCCTGCAGCTTCCCGGACAGGTCCTGCATGGGCCCGGAGCCGGTGGTCCCCCGCTCCTCCACCAGCACGGCGGAGTTACCGGAGAAGGCGTCGTCGGTGAGCGACAGCTCGGCCGTGTCGGTCGGGTTGCCGTTGTTGGCGAACCACGGTTCGAGGCCGTCCTCGAAGCCGCCGTTCACGATGAGCTCGTCCTCGTCGGCCGCCGCGGTGGCGGGTGCCACCGCGAGCAGGCCCACGGCGACGAGCGCCACGGTCGTGACCGCTCCGGCGCGCCGCACCGGGGGTCCCAGGGTCCTGTTCACCAGTTCCGCTCCTCTGCTCCGCCTGGCGACCTCGCGTCGTCCAGGACACTCACTGGGTCCGCGGGCTGCGCCCCGGACCGGGTCACGCGCACGAGCGGGCCTCGTAGCCCGCCTCGTACGTCGCCGTGACCTGCTCGCCGTCGACCGTCGCCTCGGCGACGACGTCGACCTCGCCGGCGGCCACGTCGGCGGCGCGCACGGGCAGCACCCAGCTGCTGCCGCGCCCCGGCGCCAGGACCGGCCGGGTCCGCTCGCCGTGCTCGCTGCTCGTGCGGACGGTGACTGGCACGTCCTCGCCGTTGGTCACCCGCACGACGAGCACGACCCGACGCCCGACGCAGCGCGTCTCCACCTGCACGTCGACGTCCAGCGCCGGCGGGGCGACCGGTTCGCGCACCAGGGCCGCTTCCGCGAGCGCGACGCTGAGCGCCCGTTCGGGGGCGTCGGCCTGGTTCTGCGTCGCCGGGTCCGACGACCGGGCGGCCCGCGCCGCGACCAGTGCCTGCTGGACGTCCTCCCACGTCCCGGCCGGGTACTCCGCGGCGACGAGACCCTCGGCGTGGGCGATCGCCGCGTCGAGGTCGGAGGTGTCGACCGGCTGCCCGTCGGTGCCCAGCACGTCGCTCAGCAGGAAGTGGTCGAAGTCCACGTGGCCGCCGGTCTGCTCGGTCGCGTAGGAGAACAGCCCGAGCCGGTGACCCATGAAGTGGGCGAGCGTGCCGTCGAGGGTCTGCGGGCCCACCCGCTGGCCGAGCTGCTGCCACTGCCGGCCGTCGAGGCTGTAGGAGAACGTCGTCCACAGCTGCCCGACCGGCTGCGCGAAGTCGAGGTCGGCCTTGAGGTGGACGACGTCCGCGTCACCGAGCGCAACGGTCGTGCCGGGCACGAACGCCTCGACCGCGGCGTGGTCGACGTCGACCGCGAAGGGCTGGGTCCGGTTGACGACGCCGAGCACGCGCTCGCCGTCGACCTGCTTCACCGCCACGTAGGAGAAGCCACGGTTGTAGGCCGCGAGCCCCGCGACGTCGCCGTCGCGCATGCCCGACACGTCGAGGGCCGTCTCCGCGGACTGGCGCGGGCCGACCGTCCGCTGCGACAGCGTGTTGCGGGCCTCCTCGAACCACGTGAGGTCCGGGTCGTCCCCGAGCTTGGTGTGCTCGTAGTCGCCGGTGACGACGCGGCCGTTGGTCAGCCGCAGCCAGCCCTCGCGCTCGGTGAGCGACCAGTACCGGTTGTCCGGCGCGTGGTTCCACTGCCAGCGGGCGTCCAGGCGGGAGCCGTTGGGGGCCAGCTCGTCGGGGTGCGGCAGGTCCGTGGCCGTGGCCTCACCGACGAGCGAGACGTCGTCGACCCGCAGGTCCATGAGGTGCAGGGCCGGGTCGGCGCCGGGGTCCGCCGTCCATGGCGTCTCGACGAACAGCCGCACGGTGTCGAGCGGCTGCGAGGCCGGGACGGTGAAGGTGCCGCGGACGGTCCCCCACTGCCCGCGCGGCACGGTGGCCGACGCGAGGTTGGTGTAGGAGCCGCCGCCGTAGTGGGCGGTGACGAGGAACTGCTTGGTGCTGGGGCTCGCCGGGTCGTCGTAGCGGACGCGCGCGGAGACGCGGTACGTGACGTCGTGCTGCACCCTGCCGGACAGGTCCTGCAGCGGGCCGGCCCCGGTGGTCGTGCGCCCGGTGACGAGCGCGGCCGCCTCGCCGGAGGCCGCCTCGGTCGTCGTCGTGAGCTCGCCGGTCCCGTTGACGACCCAGCCCGTGGTGCCGTCCTCGAACCCGCCGTTGCTCACGAGCTCGACGCCGAGCAGCGACTCGTCGAGCTCGGGGGGCTCCGGCACCTCCCACTGCTCGTCCATCCACGGGCGGTGGGGCGCGTCGTTGGCGAAGTCGTCGGACACGACGAGGCTGTGCAGCCGCTCGCGGCGCACCTCGTCGGGCTCGAGCGTGATCGGTGTGTCGAAGGAGTCGCCGACCCGGACCACGCCGTCGTCGCCGAAGGTCGGCCAGCCGTCGGACCAGGTGGCCGGGATGAGCGCCGGGATGCGGCCGACCGGGAAGCTGTCACGGAAGAACATGCCCCACCAGTCGGTCCCGCCGTCCTCGGCGGCCACCGGCACGAGGCTGCCCTGGGCGAAGCCGTCGGAGTCCAGCACCCCGCGCGCCTCGTAGGGGTTGCTGCCGTCGGCCGTGGCGTAGCGACCCAGCAGCTCCTCGGAGCGGAAGAGGACCACCTGCCGCCCCTGGCCGGGCGGCCACGTGATGATGACGACGTAGTAGTGGCCGTCGATGTACTGCACCTGCGCGCCCTCGAAGAGCCCGCCGAGGAAGTCGCTGCCGGGGTAGTCGGCCGGGCGGATGATCTGCGGGTACTCCTCGAGGACCGTCGTGAGGTCCTCGTCCAGACGCACGGCGCTCGTCGACCCGGAGCCGTAGAACACGTACGGCGTCCCGTCGACGTCGAAGAACAGCGACGGGTCGTGGAAGGCACGACCGAGCGGGGTGCGCTCCCACGTGCCGTCCTCGATGTCGTCGGTCCGGTAGATGTAGGAGCCGCCGAGGTTGTTGGTGTTGAACGCCACGTACCAGGTGCCCTCGTGGTACCGCAGGGACGAGGCCCACTGGCCCTGGCCGTAGGAGTTCTGCCCGTTGCGCAGCGAGAACGCGTCGCCCGGGCCGAGCCGGTCGAAGACGTAGTTGACGATCTCCCAGTTGACGAGGTCGTACGACTTCATGATCGGCGCACCCGGGCTCAGGTGCATGGTCGTCGAGATCATGTAGTAGACGTCGCGGCCCTCGCCGCTCTCGGCCGCCGGCAGCCGCTCGACCGACACGTCGGGGACGTCGGAGCGCAGCAGCGGCACCGTGTAGGTCCCGTCGCCCGCGTCCGTCGACGTGTACCCGCTGTCGGGGTCCCACGCCGGCGCCGCGTCCGCGCCCGCGGGTGCCGCGCCGACGGCCGACGCCGCCAGCACCGCCACGGTCGTCGTGAGCGCGGCCGCGAGCCGCCCCGTCCTGCTCCGTACCGTCATCTGCGTCGTCCCCTCGTCGTCGAGTCCTGTCCCGTCGCGTCCGCGCTGCGGCTCGTTCCGCGCACGGCAGGGCGAGCGGGTACGGCGCCGGCCGTGTCGCACGCTCACGCCTGGGACACGTCGCGCCCCGGTGCGGTCCGGGCGCTCGCTGCACCCGGGTGTGAGCCGGTCCTCCTCGACCTGGCGTCGTCCTCGCGGTCCTGCCGGGGCGGCCGCCCGACGGTCCATCCCATTCGTTCGGCTGTACCCCAAATGATTGTTAGCGGGAACAGCGGGGGGTGTCAAGAGGTGACGGGCACCGGGACAAGACGGGTGTGCGGGGCGGAGCAGTCCCTGGGCCCTGGTCGCCGCCCCTCGCCCTGCGCGCGCACCCGAGGGGCGCGGGCCCGTGGCCCGCGGGCGGGCCGCACCCGCCTGTTATCGTTCACAACCGCGGCGGCCCGCAGTGGTCGCCTCCCAGCCCGAGGTCGAGGAGGACACCGGATGAGCGGCGGCGGGGCTCGCGCGAGCCAGGACGACCGGGGGGCGACGGACGCCGTCGGCGTGCTGCGCGACGGCCGGGCGGCGCTCGGCATCGAGCTCGGCTCGACGACGATCAAGGCCGTGCTCGCCGACCCCGACGGGGCGGTCCTCGCCGTCGGCCGCTCCGCGTGGGAGAACGCCTACGTCGACCGCACGTGGACCTACTCGCTGGAGTCGGTCGAGAGCGGCCTGCAGGAGTGCGTCGCGGACCTGCTGCGCGACTGCGAGGACCGCCACGGGGTACGGCCGACGGCGCTCGGGGCGCTCGGGGTGTCGGCCATGATGCACGGCTACCTCGCCTTCGACGCCGAGGGCCACCTGCTCGTGCCGTTCCGCACGTGGCGGAACACGAGCACCGGCGCCGCGGCCGAGGAGCTCACCCGCGAGCTCGGGTACAACGTCCCGCTGCGCTGGTCGGTCGCCCACCACTACCAGGCGGTGCTCGACGCCGAGCCGCACGTGGGCGACGTCGACCACCTGACGACGCTCGCCGGGTACGTGCACCGGCGCCTCACGGGGCGGCACGTGCTCGGGATCGGCGACGCGTCCGGCATGTTCCCCGTCGACCCCGTCACGGGCACGTACGACGCCGACCGGCTCACGCGCTACGACGCGCTGCTGGCCGCGCGCGGCGTCGGCCGTCCCTTCGCCGACCTGCTGCCGGACGTCCTGCCCGCGGGCCGCGAGGCGGGCCGGCTCACCGAGGCCGGCGCGCGGCTGCTCGACCCCACGGGCGGGCTCGTCGCCGGTGCGCCCGTCGCCCCGCCGGAGGGCGACGCCGGCACCGGCATGGTGGCGACGAACGCCGTCGCGCCGCGCACCGGCAACGTGAGCGTCGGCACGAGCATCTTCGCCATGGTGGTGCTCGAGCGGCCGCTGGAGCGCGTGCACCCGGAGATCGACCTCGTGACGACGCCCGCGGGCGACCTCGTCGCGATGGTCCACTGCAACAACGGCGCGAGCGAGCTCGGCGCGTGGGCCGGCCTGCTCGGCGAGCTCGCCGGCGCCCTCGGCCACGACGGCGGGGCCGACGCGGTGTTCGCCGCGCTGCTGCGGGCCGCGCTCGACGGCGAGCCGGACGCCGGCGGCGTCCTCGCGTACAACCAGCTCGCGGGCGAGCCCGTGCTGGGCTCGGCGGGGGGCCGCCCGCTCGTGGTGCGGACCCCCGACAGCCGGCTGACGCTGGCGAACTTCGCCCGCGCGCAGGTCCTCGGGGTGTTCGCGACGCTCGGCATCGGCATGGAGACGCTCGCGGCCGAGGGCGTCGCGCTCGACGTGCTCGTGGCGCACGGTGGCCTGTTCCGCACCGAGGGCGTCGCGCAGCGGCTGCTCGCCGCCGCGCTCGGCACGCCGGTCGCGGTGGGCGACAGCGCGGCCGAGGGCGGCGCGTGGGGCATGGCCGTGCTCGCGGGCATGCTCGTCGACGGCGGGGACCGCGACCTCGCGGCCCACCTGGGCGAGCGCGTCTTCGCCGGTCAGGAGCCGGTGGTCGTCGCACCGGACGACGCCGACGTCGAGGGGTACCGCACGTACCTCGCGCGCTACCGCGCCGGCCTCGCGGTGCAGGCCGCCGCGGTCGAGGCGCTGTAGGCGCCGGCCTCAGGGCAGCAGGAGGGGGAGCGTCCCCGCGAGGGGGCCGGGCACGGCGTCGGCGAGGAGCACGAGGAGGCCGGCGACGACAGCGCCGAGGGCCACGCCGTCGCGCGGCCCCGCCAGGGCGCGACGGGTCGGGGCAGTCCCGCCGCCGGCCGGGGCAGGCCCGCCGCGGCGCACGCGCTCGGTGACGGTGGGCAGCGGAGCGTCCGCCGTCACCGGGGTCCCGGTCGGGACGGGGCGGACGGAGGGGCGGGTGGCCGGGGTGCGGCGCGTTCCGGTGACGGGCACGGACGTGCTCCCTCCTCGGCGCGCGGACGCGACGCCCTCCTCGTCAGGGTCGACCGTCGCCGGGGTCCGGACCCGGGACCGAGGTCCCGGGTGCCGCCCGGACGGAGCAGCCCCATGCTGGAGGGCATGAGCGAGGAGAGCAGCGGCCGACCGCTCACCGTCCTGGTCGCGGGTGCGTCCGGCTTCGTCGGCTCGCGGCTGTGCACCGCGCTCGTCGAGGCCGGCCACGACGTGCGCGCCATGACCCGGCACCCCGACGACTACGACGGCGCGGGCACCCCGGTCGCCGGGGACGTCGCCGACCCCGACAGCCTGCGCTCGGCGCTCGACGGCGCCGACGCGGCGTACTACCTCGTGCACTCCCTCGACTCCGACGACTTCGAGGAGAAGGACGCGGAGGCGGCCCGCAACTTCGCGGGCGCGGCGGGCGAGGCGGGGCTGCGGCAGGTCGTCTACCTCGGGGGGCTCGGCCGGGAGGACGAGAACCTGTCGGCGCACCTGCGCTCCCGGCGCGAGGTCGAGCGCATCCTCGCCGAGGGGCCCGTGCCGGTCACCGTGCTGCGCGCCGCGGTCGTCGTGGGCCACGGCGGCATCTCGTGGGAGATCACGCGCCAGCTCGTCGAGCACCTGCCCCTCATGATCACCCCGCGCTGGGTCGACACCCGCACGCAGCCGGTCGCCCTGCCCGACGTCGTCCGCTACCTCGTGGGCGTGCTCGACCTGCCCGAGGCCCGCGGGCGCACGTTCGAGGTCGGCGGGCCCGACGTGCTGCGCTACGTCGACATGCTCCGGCAGGCGGCGCAGGTCGAGGGGAAGCGGCTCCCGCGGGTGCGCGTCCCCCTCCTCACCCCGCGGCTGTCGTCGTACTGGCTGGCCTTCGTCACCGACGTCGACCTCTCGACCGCCCGCAACCTCGTCGACTCCATGACGAACGAGGTCGTCGTCACCGACCACTCGATCGAGCGCCTGCTGCCGGGCCGCACGCTCGGCTACCGCGAGTCCGTCGAGCTCGCGCTCGCCGAGCGGCGCGCCGAGGAGCAGGCCGACGAGCAGGCCGGGCGGGACGAGGACACACCCGGCGACGGGCGCGCGGGCGGACGGCGCCCGGCCACGACCCGGTGACCACGGCGCCGGTGCCGCTGTGGCGGCGGGTCCTCGCCCCCCTCGCCCCGGCGCTCATCGACAAGGTCGAGCGCGACCACACGCAGCCGGACGCGGAGTTCCGGCGCCGCCGGGTCGTCGTCGCCGTCGTCCTCGTCGTCGGCGCGGTGCTGCTCGGGGTCTCCCTCGCGGTCCGGCCCGGTGACCCGGCGTTCTACCCCCTCACGCTGGCCACGGCGGCGGTGTGGGTCGTCGGCGGCATCCTGTCCGGCCCGCTGCACCTCGGCCACATCCCGTTCCGGGGCACGCTGCGCCGACCCGTCGTGACCCCGGTGCTGCTCGGGCTGGCCGTGGGGCTCGTGTTCGTCGCGGGCGCGCTCGTCGTGCGGCAGGTCCCGCTGGCCGCGGGCTTCGTCGACGACGTCCTCGCCCACTTCTTCGCCGGTGTCGTGCCGCTCGTGTGGACGGTGGCCCTCGTCAACGGCGTCGCGGAGGAGGTGTTCTTCCGGGGCGGGCTGTTCGCGGCCATCGGTCGGCGCCGGCCCGTGCTCATCTCGACCGCGGTCTACGCGCTCGCCACCGTGGCGACGCTCAACCCGGTCCTCGTCCTCGCGGCGGTCGTGCTGGGCGCCGTGCTCGGCCTGCAGCGCCGCGCGAGCGGCGGCATCCTCGGCCCCGTCCTCACGCACGTGACGTGGTCCAGCGTCATGCTCCTGCTGCTGCCCCGCCTGTTCGGCGACGTCGGCTGAGGCCTGACGACGACGACGCCGCCCGGGCGCAGGCGATGCACGTGCGGGCCTGCGGGCGCGCCTCGAGCCGCTCGGGGTCGATGACCCCGCCGCACTCCTCGCACGTGCCGCGCTCGCCACGCGCCTCCGCCTGCATCGCCGCCCGCAGCGCGGCACCGGTGGCCCGCACCTGCTCGAGCAGCGCGACCACCTGCTGCCGCTCGAAGGCGATGGTGGCGCCCTCGGGGTCGTGCTCGTCGTCGGCGTTCGAGTGCTGCGACGCCGTGACGACGCGGTCGAGCTGGGCGAGCAGCCGCTGCTCCTGCTGGGCGTTGGCCGCGAGCCGCGCGGACAGGTCCCCGGTTCCCACGCACTCACCGTGGCAGGCGCCACCGACAGCCCGGGCGCCCGGGGGCGCGGGTCAGGCGAGACCCGTGCGCCGCAGCACGCGGTCCACGAGCGCGAGCTGGCGCTCGGGCGGGTAGCGCGCGGGGTCCGAGACGGCGTAGACGGCCACGCCGTCGACCGCGCTCAGGACCTCGTCGGCGAGCAGGTCGAGCGCCTCGGCGTCCTGGGCCCCGGCGTCCGCCCGGTCGCTCAGGCGGGCGTGGAGCTCGGCGACGAGCACGTCCTGCGCGGCGGCGTAGCGCAGCGACAGGCGGGCCGCGAGCTCCGGGTCGCGCGCGGCGGCCTGCACGCCGACGAGCCAGACGGCCAGCTCCTGCCGCCGGTGGCCGTCGAGCGGCAGCATCTCCGCGAGACCCGCGCGCAGGCCCTCGCGGCGGGTCGTGGCGACGAGCCGGGCCATCGACTCCTCCACCGCCGCACCGACCGTCGCGTCGAGCAGCTCGCGCCGGTCGGCGAAGTGGTGGGTCACCGACCCGGTCGTGCAGCCGGCCTCCGCGGCGATGCGGCGCATGGTCGCGCCCTCGAGCCCGTCCCGCTCGAGCACCCGGTAGACCGCCGCGACGATCGCGCGGCGGCGGTCCGCGGAGTTGACCGTCCCTGCCATCCGCCCTACCGTAACAGTCGTTATGCATAACGAACGTTACGCCGGGTCGTCCCGTGACCGCGTCCTCGGGCTGGCCGCCGTCCTCGCCTCGACGGCCGGGCTCGGGCTGTCGTACGGCATCGGCTACACCGTCACGACGGTCCGGTTCGCAGAGTGGGGTGCGGCCGGCTGGCTCGTGGGGCTCGCGGGCGCCGTGCCCGCCCTCGCGGTCGTGCTGCTCGTGCCGTTCGCGCCGCGCCTGGTCGCGCGGGTCGGCGCGGTCCCGGCCATGGTCGCCGGCGCCGCCCTGGTCGGCGCGACGTTCCTCCTCATGCCCGTCCTCGAGGGCGTCGGCTGGTGGCTGCTGCTGCGCCTGCTGTCCGGCGCCGGGCTCACGCTGCCGTGGCTCGTGGGCGAGACGTGGATCAACACCGTGGTGCCCGACCGGGTCCGCGGCCGGGTGCTGGCGGTCTACGCGATGCTGCTGTTCTCCGGCTGGGCGGCCGGCCCGCTCGTGCTCGAGCGGACCGGCACCGACGGCTGGGCCGGCTACCTGGTCGGTGCCGGCGCCACCGTCGTGCTGTGCGTCCCGCTCGTCGCCGCGCGCCGCCTGGCGCCCGCCGTCGGGTCCTCCGGCCGGTTCTCCCCGCGGACCGTCGCGGCCCTCGCGCCGCTCGCGCTCGCCGCGGCCGTCGTCGGGGGCGTCGCGGAGTTCGGCTGGATCTCGCTCCTGCCGGCGTACGCCCTGGACGCCGGGGCCGGGTCGACGGCGTCGCTGCGCCTGCTCACCGTCCTGCTGGTGGGCGGCATCCTGCTGCAGCCGCTCGTCGGCTGGCTCGCCGACCACGTCGACCGCACGCAGGTCCTGGTGGGGCTGGGCGCGGCCCTCGCCGTCGTGAGCACCGCGCTCGCCCCGGTCGTCGCGGCCGCCGGGCCGGCCGCCTTCGCGGTCGCCTTCGTGCTGGGCGGGGTCGTCATGGGCTTCTACGCCGTGGGGCTCACCATGCTCGGCGAGCAGGTGCCGCCGGCCGTGCTCGCCGCGGCCAACGGCGCGTTCCTCGTGGCCTACGAGACCGGGGCGACGGTCGGGCCCGTCCTCGGCGGTGCGGCCACCGACCTGTGGCGCCCGCACGGCCTCGTCGTGCTCGTCGCCGCGGTGGGCGTCGCCTTCGCCGTGCTCGCCCCGCGCCTCGCGTCCCGGCCCGCGCCGGAGCCCGGCGAGCGCCCCCGCGCCCGTAGCCTGCCCGCGTGAACGTCCTCTCGATCCAGTCCCACGTCGCGTTCGGGCACGTCGGGAACTCCTCGGCCACCTTCGCGCTGCAACGCCTCGGCACCGAGGTGTGGCCCGTGCACACCGTGCAGTTCTCCAACCACACCGGCTACGGCAGCTGGCGGGGCCGGGTGTTCGACGGCGCGTCGATCGACGAGGTCGTCGACGGGATCGCGGAGCGCGGCGTGCTCGGCACGTGCGACGCGGTGCTGTCCGGCTACCTCGGCTCCGCAGACGTCGGTCACGCCGTGGTCGGGGCGGTCGCGCAGGTGAAGCGGGCCAACCCCGACGCCGTCTACTGCTGCGACCCGGTCATCGGCGACGTGGGTCGCGGGGTCTTCGTGCGACCGGGCATCGAGGAGCTGCTCCGCGACGTCGCCCTGCCCGTGGCCGACCTCGCGACGCCCAACCACTTCGAGCTCGACCTCCTCACCGGCCGGACGACCGGCACGCTGGAGGAGGTCGAGGACGCCGTCTCGGACCTGCAGTCACGCGGGCCGCGTGTCGTGCTCACCACGTCGCTCGACGTCGCGGACACCCCGGCCGACGCCGTCGACCTGCTCGCCTCCGAGGGAGGGCGGCACTGGCGCGTCCGCACCCCGCGGCTCGGCCTCAGCGTGAACGGCGCCGGCGACGCCACGGCCGCGCTGTTCCTGCGGCACTGGTCGGTGACGGGCTCGGCCGCCGAGGCGCTCGCCGCGACGGCGGCCTCGGTGTGGGGGCTGCTCGCGCGGACCGAGGAGGCGGGCTCGCGGGAGATCCTCCTCGTCGCCGCGCAGGACGAGCTGGTCCGCCCGAGCCGGCTGTTCGACGTCGCGGAGGTCTGAGCCGGCGCGGGCACACCGCCGGGCGGGTGGTCCGGACGGGTGGCCCGGACGGGTGAACCCGAAGGTCCTACCTCCTGGCGCCGATACCCCCTCGTCCGTCCCGGTCGAGGAGTGCCATGTCCGTCCTCACGCTGCGTCGCCGCCCGGCGCGCCTGTCCGCCACGTCCGTCCTGCTCCTGCTCGTCGGGCTGCTGGTGACGGTCTCCGCGGGGTCACCGTCCGCGACGGCGGCCACCACCGGCGCCCGCTGCGGCGAGGCCGGCACGCCGTCGGTGGTGGCGCTGCACAACCCTCACCTGTACGTCGACACCGCGGTCGGCCTGTGGTCGTCCTACGCCGGCTACCGCGTGCAGGCGGGCCCGACCGCGCGGCACGGCCTGTGGCTGCAGCTCGGCGACTTCTCCGGCGGCGTCGTGACGCTCGCGCCGGACCAGCCCGACGCCGTCGCGCTGCCCGACCTCGCGGGCGGCTCCGCGACGACGCAGTACCTCATGCTCGCCGCCTCGCAGGCCACGACCACGCCGCAGACCCACTCGGTGACGGTCCTCGACGGCCCGCCCGGGGTCGGCGAGGTCGTGTGCTCCCGCACCTTCACGTTCCTCGACGTCGTCGACACCATCAAGGCGCTCGCCAACAAGGTGACGTCGGTGAGGGACGGCGGCGCCGGCGGCACCGCCACGATCGGCGAGACCGTGAGCGTCGAGGTCCGGGGCAACACCGGGACCCTGGGCGCCGGCCCCGCGAACGACCCGGGCGTGCTGCAGTCGACGCCGAACGCGCTGCGGGAGTTCCCCGTGTCCGCGTGGCGGCTCGAGCGCACGGAGATCACCATCTCCCCCGACGGCGTGCAGTCGGCCCGCACGTTCACCGACCGGCTGTACCTCACCGGCGCCTCCGGCCCGGCCCGGGAGTACACGACGCGCTACACGTTCCGTGCCATCGGCCCGACGCCGACGCGCGCCGAGGTCAAGCCGATCCAGTACATCGCGAGCGGCACGCAGGTGAAGCACACGGACGCCGGCGGCGCGTCGCTGTACTCCCTGCCCGCGGTGTCGCCCGTGGCCACCACGACCGTCGCGAAGGCCGTCACGTCCCCGGCCGACGCCATGCTGCCGAGCGGCGGCGGCACCGCGTCGTACCGCGTGGTGGTGAGCAGCTCCGGCGCGTCCCCCACGAGCGTCGACTACGTCCGGGACACCCTCCCGACCGGGGCGACCTACGTGGCGGGGTCGCTGCGCGTGGACGGCCGCGAGGCCGCGGAGCCGGCCGTCGCCGGCCGGGTGCTCACCGTCCCCGGCCCGTTCACCGTTCCGGGCCTCGGCGCGCGCGTCCTCGAGTACGACCTGGTGCTGCCCGCGACCGCGGGCAGCCACACGAACAGCGCGGTCGCCCACTACGGCCGCCAGGTGCTCGACGCGAGCGCCGACGTCACCGCGTCGGAGCCGGCGACCGCGACCGTCACCGTCCGGGGCACCGCGGGACCCCTCGCCGCCGCGGACACCGCCACGACGACCGCCGGGACCGCGGTCGGCGTCCCCGTGCTCGCCAACGACTCCAGCCCGTCGGGCCTGCCGCTGCGCGTGACGGCGGTCGGCACCCCCGGCACCGGCACGGCGGTGCTGACCGGCGACGGCGACGTCGTCTACACCCCGGCGCCGGGCGCGTCCGGCACCGCGACGTTCACCTACCAGGTGACCGACGGTGTGGGCACGTCGACCGGCACCGTCACGGTGACCGTCGCGCCCCAGGCCTTCGACGACCGGTACAGCACGGGCAAGAACACGGTCCTCACCGCCACCACCAGCGTGCTCGCCAACGACGCGTGCACCTCGTGCACCGTGTCGCTCGTGAGCGGGCCCGTGATGAACGGCTCCCCCAGCGGCAGCCTCACCCTGCAGTCCTCGGGCACCTTCACCTGGACCCCGCCGAGCAACACGACGGGCACCATGACCTTCGTGTACCGGGCGACGGCGCCCGCGGGCGGGTCCTCGACCGCGACGGTGACCGTCGAGCTCAAGGACCTCGCACCGGACTACGCGACGACGCCGTTCCAGACGCGGGTCGGCATCGGGGTGCTGGCCAACGACCCCGGCTGCACCGGCGGCTGCAAGCCCAACTCGATCAACCCCGCCCCGGCCCGTGGCACCGCCGCTGTCAACGGCAGCCTGATCGACTACACGCCGGCGAGCGGGCTGTGGGGCCTCGACACCTTCTCCTACGGCACGACCGGCTCCAGCGGCAGCAGCCTCACGCCCGTCACCGTCCTGGTCGGGCCGCCGGCGACGACCGTCACGACCACGTACGCGAGCGCCGTCCAGGTGCCGCTCCCGGCCGGGCTCGGCTGCCCGGGCTGCCGCTGGTCGGGGACGACGGCCCCGGCGCACGGCTCGCTCGCGGTCGACGCGACCACCGGCCGCATGACGTACGAGCCCGCCGACGGCTTCGCCGGCGCCGACTCGTGGACGTACACGACGCTCGACCCCGTCTCCGGGCTCCGCGTGACCGGCACGGTGAGCGTCGTGGTGGGGCCCGACGCGGTCGACGACTCCGCCCGCGTCCTGCTCGGCGGCAGCGTGGAGGGCGACGTGTCGGCCAACGACGACTGCCCCGCGACGTGCACCCGCACACTCGTCACGCCGCCCGCGAGCGGCACGCTCACGCTCGCCGCGGACGGCACCTTCCGCTACGTGCCGGGCTCCGACATCGGCACCGTGACGGCGACCTACCGGGTGACGAGCTCGGTGTCCGGCACCGCGAGCGACACCGCGACCCTCACCGTCCGGGTCGACGGCGCCGTGGACGACACGGTGACGACGCGCGCCGGCGAGCCGGTGACCGTCGACGTCCGCAGCAACGACCCGTGCACCGCCTGCGCGCTCGTGTCGGTGGACCGGCCGAGCGCCGGCAGCGCCGATGTCGTCACCGACGGCTCGGGCCGCCGGGTGGTCCGCCTCGTGCCGCCGGCGGGCTTCTCCGGGACCGCCCGTGCGACCTACACGCTGGGGTCAGGCGCGGCGACCACGTCGGCGGTGCTCGTGGTCCGCGTGCTGCCGGTGGCGGTCGACGACGTGGTCCGCACGACGCTCGGTACCGACGTGCAGCTGCTGCCGGCCGCCGACGACGTGTGCGCGGGCTGCCGCGTCACCGCCGTGGGCCCGCCCGGCTCGGGCTCGGTGAGCCGCAGCGGCGACATCGTCACCTTCTCCCCCGTCGACACCGGCACGACGTCGTTCACGTACGACGTCGCCGACTCCGGCGGCGGCACCGCGGCCGGGACCGTGACGGTCCACGTCAGCGCGCCGCCCGCCGTGGCCGACGACGAGGCCGAGACGACGGCCGGCGCGCCAGTCACCGTCCCCGTCCTCGACAACGACGAGTGCCCCGGCTGCGAGGTCTCGCTCGCGACCGACCCCGCCCGCGGCACGGGGTCCGTCGACGTCGCCGGTCGCGTCGTGTACCTGCCGGGCCCGGGCGTGAGCGGACGGGACGAGCTGCGCTACTCGGTGCTCGACCCCGCGACCGGCGCCACCGTGGAGGCCACGGTGCGGGTGCTCGTCGCGCCGACGACCGCTGACGACGCGGCGGCCACCGGCGTCGGGGTGCCGGTCGACGTCGACGTCCTCGCGAACGACGCCTGCACCGGCTGCGTGCCGGTCGTCGAGTCGGTCGACGGCGCCGCCACCGTCTCCGTGGTCGACGGGCTGGTCCGGGTCGCGCCCGACGCCGGCGTCACCGGCACGGTCACCGTCGGGTACGCCGTGACGGACCCGGCGACGTCGCGGCGCGCGAGCGCCGTGCTGCGGGTGGAGGTGAGCGACGCGAGGCCCGACTCCGCCGCGCTGGACCACGGCGAGTCCCTGTCCGGCCTCGACGTGCTCGCGAACGACACGTGCCCCGGGTGCACGGTGACGACGGTCGGCCCCGCGACGTCGGGCACGGCCGGCACCGACGGCGCCACCGTGTCGTGGACCCCCGCCGCGGGCAGCGCGGGCGTCGTCACCTTCTCCTACACGGCCGGTGACGGCCACGGCGTCGCGGTCACCTCGACGGTGCGGCTGCTCGTCGCCCCGGCCGACCGCACGGTCCCCGTGGCACCCGGCGGCACGGTCGAGACGCGGGTGCTCACCGCCGAGCAGTGCGACCGGTGCGCCGTGCGCCTCGCGGTCCCGCCCGTCGAGGGCGACCTCGACGAGGACGGCCGCGGCTGGTTTCGCTACTCGGCGCCCGACGGCTGGACCGGCCCGGACTCGCTGCGCTACCGGGTGACGGACACCGTCACCGGCCGGGGGGTCGAGGCCGCGGTCTCGTACGTGCCGGGCGAGCCCGAGCCGGAGCCGACCCCCGAGCCGACCCCCGAGCCGACGCCGGAGCCCAGTGTCGAGCCGTCGGTCGAGCCGTCCGTCGAACCGTCCGTCGAACCGTCGGTCGAGCCCTCGGTCGAGCCGTCGGTCGAGCCCTCGGTCGAGCCGAGCGCGGAGCCGAGCACGGAGCCGAGCACGGAGCCCTCGGTCGCGCCGAGCGTCGAACCGTCGGTCGAGCCGTCCGCCGAGCCGTCCGCCGATCCGAGCGATGGACCGACCAGCGAGCCCAGCCCCGAGCCGTCCGTCGCGCCGAGCACCGGGCCCTCGGTCGAGCCGAGCACCGAGCCGACCACCCAGCCGTCCGTCGAGCCCAGCGTCACCCCGACACCCGACCCGACGCCGACCGCCACCACGCCGACCACGCCGACCACGACCCCCAGCCCCACGCCGACCACCACCACCCCGACCACGACCCCGACGACGACCCCGGCCCCGACCCCGAGCCCGACGACCGGCACGGCCGACGTGCACGGCCTCGTGTGGTTCGACCGCGACGAGGACGGCCGCTTCGACACCGGCGAGTGGCCCCTGCCCGGCGTCACCGTCACGCTCGCCCGCGCCGAGCAGCTCGCCGCGGCCGGCCCCGTGCGGCGCGCCGCGACACCCGTGACCACCCGCACCGCCGCCGACGGCTCCTACCGCTTCGCGGGCCTGCCCTCGGGGTCGTGGGTGGTGACGGCGAGCGTCGACCTCGCGGGCTTCGCCTACACCTCCGACAGCGACGGCCGCCTCGACTGGTCCGTCGCCGTCACGACCACGACCGGCCGCTCCGCGGTCGCCGACTTCGCCGGCACCGGCACCGGCGCGGTGCAGGGCACCGTCGTGGTCGACGGCACGACGACCGCGGTGCGCGACGCCCCCGTCACGTGCCGCTGGGCGGGCCTCGACGACCGGCTCGGCACCGACGACGACGTCGTCATGACCACGGTGTCGGACGGGCAGGGCCGTTTCGCTCTCGCCGAGCTGCCGTACGGGTCCTACTCCTGCACGGCCACCGACCCCGCGACCGGTGCGACGTCGGCGCCGGCCACGGCCGACGTCACCTCCGCCGCGCCCGTGACGGCGAGCCTGCCCCTGCCCCCCGCGGTGCCCGGCCCCACGCCCACGACCGCGAGCCCCACGACGGACCCCGCGCCGGCCCCCCACCCCACGCAGACCGCGCACCCCACGCCGACCACGCACCCCACGCCGACCACGCACCCAGCCGGCGGGCAGCACGGCGCGCTCGCCAGGACGGGCGCGTCGGTCACCGTCGGCCTGCTGCTCGCGCTGCTGCTCGTGCTCGGCGGGGCCGGCATGGTGGCGGCGGGCGGCCGGGGCGCGAGGCGCGAGCGGGACGCCTGAGGCCGTCACGACCGGTGAGGGCCGGTGGACGCAACGACGCGGCGCGACGAGCACCGTTGACAGCGCGACCGCCCCGGCGCAGAGTGCCCGCCACCGTCACCGGCCACCTGGGGGACACCCATGCGTCGTACCGCGCCCGCCCTGCTCGCCGCCACCGCCCTCGTCGCCGGTCTGCTCGGCGCCTCCACCGCGGCGGCGTCGCCGCCGGACGACGTCCCGGGACCGGACGAGCGGTACGACGTCTGGACCGGTGATGTCACCCTCGACCAGGTCGAGGACATCGTCGGTCTCGGGGTCGACCGGCACGAGCTCGACGTCGCGGCCCTGGCCCGCCAGCGGGGCAAGGACGCGCGCGCCAGGGTCGAGGTCATCCTCAGCGGCAAGGAGGCCGAGCGCCTGCAGCGCAAGGGCCTGGACCTCGAGCTCAAGGAGGTCGAGGACGGCGAGTCCGTCGCCCTGCGCGCCACCGCGCTCCAGGAGAGCGGCTACGAGGTGTGGCAGAAGTACTCCGGCCCCGGCGGCCTCAAGGAGGAGGTCGAGCAGGCCGCCCGCGAGCACCCGCGCATCGCGAAGGCCGTCACCATCGGCCAGAGCGTGCAGGGCCAGGACATCGTCGCGGTGAAGGTGACCCGCAACGCCCGGCAGGTGCCCGACGGCCAGCGCCCCGCCGTCGTCTACCTGTCCGCGCAGCACGCGCGGGAGTGGATCACCCCGGAGATGACGACCCGGCTGCTGCACCACGTGCTCGACTCCTACGGCCGCGACCGCGAGATCACCGAGCTCGTCAGCAGCCGCGAGCTGTGGTTCGTGCCCGTCGCGAACCCCGACGGGTACGACTTCACCTTCGAGCCCGGCCAGCGGCTGTGGCGCAAGAACCTCCGCGACAACAACGGTGACGGCACCATCACCCCGGGCGACGGCGTCGACCTCAACCGCAACTACCCGTACAAGTGGGGCTACGACAACGAGGGCTCCTCGCCGAACCCCTCGAGCGAGACCTACCGCGGCCCAGCCCCGGGCTCCGAGCCGGAGACCCAGGCCCTCGACGCCTTCATCGCCGACCTCGACCCCGAGTTCTTCGTCAACTACCACTCGGCGGCCGAGCTGCTGCTCTACGGCATCGGCTGGCAGGTCGCGACACCGTCGCCCGACGACGTCATCTACGAGGCGCTCGCCGGCGACGACGCCGAGCCCGCGGTGCCGGGCTACGACCCCGACATCTCCGCGGAGCTGTACACGACCAACGGCGACACCGACACGCACCTGCAGGAGCTGTACGGCACGCTCGGGTTCACCCCCGAGATGTCGACGTGCGAGGCCGCGTCGGCGGTCGACCCCGACGACGAGTGGGACCCGGCGGAGTGCGGCAGCGGGTTCGAGTTCCCCGACGACGAGGGCCTCGTGCAGGCGGAGTTCGAGAAGAACATCCCGTTCGCTCTGTCGGTCGCGCGCTCGGCGGCCGACCCCGACGACCCGGTGACGGTGACGGGCCGGACCGCCGCCGACTTCGTCGTCGACACGTTCGACGTCTCCTACGGCGACCCGCAGACCGTCGCCGTCACCGCCAAGCGCGCCCTTCGCAACCTGCTGCTGCGCTACCGGGTCGACGGCGGCCCGGTGCGGACCGCGCGCGCCGCGGAGTGGACGGGCGGCGAGCGCTACGGCGACGAGAACGACGACTACTACGCGGAGTACCGCGGGGCGGTCAGCGGCGCCGGCGAGGGCAGCGCGGTCGAGGTGTGGTTCACGGGCGTCAAGCCCGGGACCGGGCCCGTGGCCAGCGACCGCTTCACGTACACCGTCGAGTCCGACAGCGGCGACGACGTCCTCGTCATCGCCAACGAGGACTACACGGGCGTCAACCCCGACTACCCCGACTCGGTGACGGCACCGAAGTACCTCGACGCCCACGTCCAGGCGGTCGAGGACGCGGGCTACAGCGCGGACACGTGGGACGTCGACGCCCAGGGCGTGCCGCACGACCTCGGCGTGCTGTCGCACTACGACGCCGTCGTCTGGTACCTCGGCGACAACCGGATCACGCAGGACCCGGAGGACCTGCTGACGGAGTCGCCGTTCGGGCCGCTGCCCGACGCCTCGGTCGCCGAGCGCCAGCAGTACCTCACGCTCGCCGTGCGGGACTACCTCAACGAGGGCGGCGCCCTCGTGCACGCCGGTGAGACGGTCCAGTACCAGGGCCTGTCCGGCATCAGCACCGCCGTCGGCGGCCTGTACTACGGCCTCAACGGCGCCCCCGACGAGGAGTGCGTCGTCTCGCCCCGCCCCACGGGCAGCACCGCGGGCTTCTTCGACGACTGCCTCATCCTCGCCGACGACTTCCGCCAGTACTGGCTCGGCGCGTACACGCGCTCCGACACCACGGGGCCCCAGGGAATCGCGGGCGTCGCGGACCCGATCGAGGGCTTCTCGGCCGCGCTGGGCGGGCCGGTCGTCGAGGGGGACAACCCGCTCGACGAGGCCGGTGTCTTCGTCCCGACCAGCGACGTGCTGCCGCCGGAGGACTTCCCGCAGTTCGCGGACTCGCGCGGGGCGGTCGAGTACTCCTCGGCCGACGGCAGCCGGCCGTTCGCGCCGGTCGAGGGCGAGCGCTACGCGGGCGCCCTGCACGGCGACGACACGTGGACGCGCCTCACGCGCACCGTCGCGGTCCCGGCCGGCAGCACGGCGCAGCTGCAGCTGCAGCTGCAGTACGCCGTGGAGCCGGGCTACGACCACGTCGTCGTCGAGGCCCGGACGGCGGGCGGGGACGACTGGACGACCCTGCCGGACCTGAACGGCGGCACGAACACCGACGTGCCGGCGGAGTGCGAGGCCGGCTTCTTCCTCGAGTCGCACCCGTTCCTCGCCCGGTACCTGACGGTCGACCCGGCCGGGTGCACCGCGACCGGCACGAGCGGGGAGTGGAACTCCTTCACCGGCGCCAGCGACGGCTGGACCGAGGCGGCGTTCGACCTCTCGGCCTACGCCGGCTCGACGGTCGAGGTGTCCGTCTCCTACGTCACCGACCCGGCGTTCGGGGAGGTCGGCGCCTTCGTCGACGACACCCGCGTGGTCGTCGACGGCCAGGTGGTCGACGCGGACGGGTTCGAGGGCGCGACGTCGGCGTGGACCGTCACCGGCCCGCCGCCCGGCAGCCCGGGCAACGCCTCAGACTGGCAGGTCGGGGTCGAGGGCCTCGTGCAGGTCTTCGGCGGCACGGCGACCGACTCGACCCTGCTGCTGGGCGTCGGTCTGGAGCAGGTCGCGAGCGCCGAGGACCGCGCCGAGCTCCTGCGGCGGGCCCTGGACGGACTCGTCGGGCGGCCCTGAGGCACGGACGGCAGCGGCCCCGCGGACTCGCGGGGCCGCTGCCCGCTCGCGCGGGCGCGCCGCTCACCCGCGACGATGGCCGCGCGTAGACACGACCCGCAGGCGAGCAGCAGGAGGAGACATGAGCGAGCAGCCCGACCACGAGCTCGAGGTGCTGGAGACCGACGAGACGGTCCCGCCCCGTCCCGAGGAGGAGGCGGCGGACACCGTCCGCGAGCGGCCCTGACGCACCGGGCCGCCCGCGGGCGCACACGCGCCCGCGGGCGGCCGGACCCGGTCGGCGACGCCTGCGGTCAGGCGACCGCGCCGTGCGGGTTGAGCAGGACCTTGGTCCAGCCGGACTCCCGGTTGTCGAAGCGCTCGTAGCCCTCCACCGCCTCGTCGAGGCCGAGGTGGTGGCTCACGATGAACGACGGCCGCGCCCGGCCCGCGACGATGAGGTCGCGCAGCTGGCGGTTGTAGCGCATGACCGGCGCCTGGCCGGTGCCCATCGACTGGCCCTTCGTGAAGAACGTCCCGTAGTCCCAGCCGATCCGGCCCTCCTTGGCGCCCTCGGTCGCGGCCCCGGGGTCCTCCGGCACGTAGACGCCGACCACGCCGATGCCGCCGGTGGAGCGGACGGCCTGCACGAGCTGGTCGAGCACGAGCGACGGGTTCTCGTCGCCGGAGGCGTCGTGGGCCTGGTACCCGACCGCCTCGACACCACGGTCGCAGCCGCGGCCCTGCGTCAGCTCGGTGAGCTGCTCGACGGGGTCGCCGGCCGAGTAGTCGACGGGGATGCCGCCGATCTCCTCGGCGAGACGCAGCCGGTCCGCCTCCTTGTCGACGACGAAGACGCGAGCCGCGCCCTTGATGAGCGCGCTGTGGGCGGCCATGAGGCCGACCGGGCCGCCGCCGAAGACGACGACGTCCTCACCCGGGCTGACGCCGGCGAGCTCGGTGCCGTGCCAGCCCGTCGGGAAGATGTCGCTCAGCATGGTGAAGTCGTCCTCGTGCTCGCCGCCCTCGGGCAGCTCGAGGAGGTTGACGTCGGCGAAGGGGACCCGCAGGTACTCCGCCTGCCCACCGTCGTACGGGCCCATGTTCGCGTAGCCGTAGGCCGCGCCGTCCATGCCGTCGATCGGGTTCGTGCGCAGGCAGAACGACGTCCAGCCGTGCAGGCAGTTGCGGCACGAGCCGCACGCGATGTTGAAGGGCACGGAGACGCGGTCTCCGACCTCGATCCGGGAGACGGCGGGTCCGACCTCCTCGACGACGCCCATGTTCTCGTGGCCGAGGACCTTGCCCTCCTCGACGGTGGTCCGACCCTCGTACATGTGGAGGTCGGAGCCGCAGATGTTGGTCGTGGTGATGCGGATGACGGCGTCCGTCGGGTCCTGCACGCGGGCGTCGGGGACGTCCTCCACGGCGACGGACCTGGGGCCTCGGTAGACGACTGCTCTCATGCGCACTCGGGTACCCGGTTCGCCGGGGTCGACAAACCGGACATCACGGACCGGTGCGTCCCTCCTCGGGCACCGGTGCCTGCTGCGGCCAGCGCGTGAAGGACCGCGCCACGAGCACGTCCGTCGAGGAGTGGGCGAGGATCGACAGCGCGACCGTGATGGCGACGAGGTGGAAGAGCTGGTCGGCCTCCGCGATGCCGGAGTTGAGGACGAGCAGCCCGTACACGACCGAGGCGAAGCCCTTCGGCCCGAACCACGCCGCCGCGGCCTGCTCCCGCCACGGCAGGTCCGCGCCGACGAACGACAGCGCGATGGCGACCGGGCGCGCCACGACGATGGCGAGGACGGCGAAGAGGTAGCCGAGGCCCGACACCTCGCCGAGGAACTGCGGCGAGATGAGGGCGCCGAACACGAGCAGCGCCGCGAGCTTGAGCACCTCGGTCACCACCTCCCCGACCGGGTGGAACGCCTCCCGCTGCGCCGGTCCGACGGTCGCCACGGTGACGCCCGCGGCGAAGGCGGCGAGGAAGAGGTTGGCGTGCGTGGCCATGCCGAGGGCGAGCACGAGCAGCCCGATCGCGACGGCGTTGAGCGGTGCGTACGCGGCGGAGGAGGCGAAGAAGCGGCTGGACTCCAGCCGGATGGCGACGAGGGGGACCACGACGCCGATGAGGATGCCGAGCGCCACCTCGCCCGCGAGCGCGCCGGGGTGGAGGTCCTCCGACTGCGACGCGACGGCGAGGAAGACGACGACGAAGGGCAGGGCGAGACCGTCGTTGACGCCGGACTCGACGTTGAGCAGGTGCCGCAGCCGCGGTGGCACCTTCTCGTCGCCGACGAGCGCCGCGGCGAAGACCGGGTCGGTGGGGGCGAGCACGGCGCCGAGCAGCAGCGACTCCACCCAGCCGAGCCCGAGGAGGAGGTGCGCGAGCAGCGCGGTGACGGCGAGGGTGAGCGGCAGGCCGAGCGCGAGCGCGCGGCCGGGCAGCCGCCACGCCGAGCGCAGGTCGCGCCACCCCACCCGCATCCCGTCGGTGAAGAGCACGGAGAACAGCGCCAGCTCCGCGAGCCCGGCGACGACCTCGTCGTCGGGGTCGAGCGGCACCAGCCCCGTCACGCCGTCACCGACGACGAAACCGGCGACGAGGAACAGGACCGCGGTCGACAGCACCGTCCGGCCGGCGAGCGAGGAGACGAGGACCGCCACGAGCAGGCAGGCCGCGAACACGAGCAGCAGTGCGGTCACGCGGGTGCCCCCCCGTCGGCGGTGCCCACCACGTCGTCGGCGCCGGGCACCGACGACGCCGTGCTCCCGCCGAGGACGCCGGGCTGACGCAGGTCCGCGACGTCGCGCGCGCCGAGCAGCGCGAGGGTGAGGTCGAGCTCCGCGAGCACGTTGCGCACCACCTCACCGACCCCCGCGGCACCACCGACGGCCAGCCCGTAGGCCCAGGGCCGCCCGAGACCCACGAGGTCGGCGCCGAGGGCGAGCGCCTTCGCGACGTCGGCGCCGGTCCGCACGCCGCTGTCGAAGAGGACGGGCACGCGGCCGCCGACGCGGGCGACGACGGCGGGCAGCGCGTCGAGCGCACCGACCGCGCCGTCGACCTGGCGCCCCCCGTGGTTCGACACGACGACGCCGTCCACCCCGGCGTCGAGCGCGCGGGACGCGTCGTCGGCGTGCTGCACGCCCTTGAGCAGGATCGGCAGCCGCGTCCGCTCCCGCAGCCGTGCGAGGTGCTGCCACGTGAGGTCGCTGCGCGAGAACACGTCGAGGAAGGTCTCGACCGCCGCGCGCGGCAGCGGCGAGCGGAGGCGCTCGGCGAACGACCCGCCGGGGAAGCGCGCGGTGAGCGAGGCGAGCGTCGCGAGGGCCGCCGGCGTCGGCCGGGGCCGCGGGCCGCTCGGTGCGGTCCGCGCCCGGCGGTGCACGAGCTCGAGGAACACGGGGTCGGACGTGTACTGCGCGATGCCCTCACCGCGCGCGAACGGCAGGTGGCCGAGGTCCAGGTCCCGCGGCCGCCAGCCGAGCACATGCGTGTCGAGGGTGACGACGAGGGCGGAGGCGCCGGCCGCCTCCGCACGCCGGACCAGGCTGGTCACGAGGTCGTCGTCGCGGCTCCAGTAGAGCTGGAACCACCACTCTCCACCGCCGAGCGCGCGCGCCGTGTCCTCCATCGGGGTCGACGCCTGCGTCGACACGACGAGGGGCACGCGGGCCGCCCCGGCCGCACGGGCCACCGCGAGATCCGCGTCCCGCCGGACCAGACCCATGGCGCCCATGGGCGCGAGCAGCAGCGGGGTCGCACGCCGACGGCCCAGCACCTCGGTGCCGAGGTCGCGCACGGCGACGTCGCGGAGCACCCGCGGCACCAGACGGTGGCGGTCGAGGGCGGCCCGGTTCGCCGCCGCCGTCGCCTCCGTGCCCGCCGAGCCGGCCACGTACGCCCACGCCCGGCGGCTCATGGCCCGGCGCGCCGCACGCTGCAGCCGGTCCGGCGCGACCGGTACCCGCGGCCGTCGCCCCAGGGCGCCGGCGCGGTAGACGTGCGACTGGACGGCCCGCCCGAGCGTGTCGCGGGGTGGCGCGGACCCGGGTCCCGTCGCGGAGGTCATGACCACTGCCTACCCCGGGGACCGGTCCGGGGCATCCCCTGGGCGCCAGGTGGGTACGGCACCGGCATGACGCAGAGGTTCGAGGGACGACGGGTGCTCGTCACGGGCGGCAGCCGCGGCATCGGCGCGGACGTCGCCGTGGCGTTCGCGAGGGAGGGCGCGGCCGTGGCGGTCAACGGCCGCTCGCGCTCCGACGCGCTGGAGGACGTGCTCCGCCGGTGCGAGGAGGCCGGCGCGACCGCGGTCGCCGCCGTCGGCGACGTGTCCGACGCCGAGCAGGCGGCCCAGGCGGTGCGGACCGCACAGGAACGGCTCGGCGGGCTGGACGTGCTGGTGAACAACGCCGGCACGCTGAACGAGTCGCCGCTGGTCGACCTCGAGCTGGAGCAGTGGGACGCCATGGTCGCCAGCGACCTCCGCAGCGTCTACCTGTGCACCCACGAGGCCCTGCCCGGCATGGTCGAGCAGGGGTGGGGGCGCGTCATCAACCTCACGTCGCAGCTCGCGGTGAAGGGCGCACCGGGCATGGCGCACTACAGCGCGGCGAAGGCCGGCGTCATCGGCTTCACCCGCTCGGTCGCGCGCGAGGTCGCGCAGGAGGGCGTCCTCGTGAACGCGGTCGCGCCGGGGCCGGTCGAGACGGACATGACCGACGACCTCGACGACGACTGGAAGCAGCAGAAGACCGCCGAGCTGCCGCTCGGGCGCTTCGCCCGGGTCGAGGAGATCACCCCGAGCGTGCTGCTGCTCGCGGCCTCGCCCGACGGCGACGTGTACGTCGGGCAGACGCTGCACCCCAACAGCGGCGACGTGATGCCCTGAGCCGTGCTCGTCGACCTGCTTCTCCTGGCCTCCGCCGTCCTCGCGGTCGGCTACGTCGCCGTCGCGCGCCCCTTCGACCGCGCACCCCTGTCGCTGCCGCTCGTCGCGCTCCTCGCCGGGGTCGCGCTCGGCCCGTGGGGTGCGGGCGTGCTCGACGTCCCCTCGCTCGCGGAGGACCCCGAGGCGCTGGAGCACCCGCTCCGGATCCTGCTGGCCCTGTCGGTCATGGGCGTCGCGCTGCGCTACCCGGTGCACGCCTTCCGGTCGGTCGCGCGCCCCGTCCTGCTGCTCCTGCTCGTCGTCATGCCGGTCATGGCGGTGGTGACGGGCGTCCTCGCGTGGGCCACGCTCGGCATGCCGCTGGCCGCAGCGGCGCTCGTGGGTGCCGCCTGCTCCCCCACGGACCCGGTGCTCGCCTCCAGCGTCGTGACCGGCGCGCCCGCGGAGCGCGACGTGCCCGCCCGCACCCGGCAGATCGTGAGCGCGGAGTCGGGGGCGAACGACGGCCTCGCGCTGCCGGTGGTGCTCGTCGCGCTCGCGGTGGCGGGCGCCACGAGCGGCGCGCAGGCGGCGCTGGACGCGCTCCGTGAGGTCGGCGGGGCGGTGGTGCTCGGCGTGCTCGCGGGGGCCGCGACGGGCCTTGCGCTGCGTCGGGCCGAGGACCACCGCGTGAGCTCCCACGGCCCCCGGCTGGTGGTGACGGCTCTGCTCGCGCTCGGCGTGCTCGGCGCCTCGGGCGTCCTGCGCCTCGACGGCGTGCTGGCGTCGTTCGTCGCCGGGCTCGCCTTCAACGCCGCCGCGACCGGACCCGACCGGACGCAGGACGTCGAGGTGGACGAGGCGGTCAACAAGGTGGCCGTCCTCCCGCTCTTCCTCGTGCTCGGCGCCGAGCTGCCGTGGCAGCAGTGGGCCGACTTCGGGGCCGGCGCCGTCCTGCTCGTGCTCGGCGCGCTCGTGCTGCGCCGGCTGCCGATCGTCCTGCTGCTCGCTCGTCCGCTGGGGCTGGGGTGGCCGCAGGCGGCGTTCGCCGGCTGGTTCGGACCCGTCGGGGTCTCGGCGTTGTTCTACGCGGTCCTCGAGCACCGGGAGGCCGACGTGTCCGCCGAGGTCGTCGCCGCGGTGATGCTCGTGGTCGTCGCGAGCACGGTGGTGCACGGTGTCACGACCCTCCCCGGCCGCCGCCTGCTCGCCCGCGCCACAAACTGACGCCGCTCGTCGCCGTACCGTCCACCACCCCACCGCCGGTGCTCCGGCGCCCGCGCGTTATCGCTCCCTGCGCGTCGCCGCCCCTGCGTTCCCCGTCCGCTCCACCGGCCGTCGCGTCGGTCGGTCTACGTCCGCCGGGTGTAGGTGACCTGTTTGCGTCCGGTGCGGTCGGTGGTGACGGAGTGCTGGTAGGTGGGGTCGTGGACGCGTCGGTGGTGGTGCCCGCACAACGGGACGGCCTTGGCGAGGTCGGTGGTGCCGCCGGTGGACCAGGGGTCCTCGTGGTGCAGCTCGGTCCACGCGTAGGGCCGGTCGCAGTCTCGGGCGGCGCACGTGTCGTACACGGTGGCCAGGGCGGTGCGGTGGGCCTCGGTGAAGAACCGGCCGGCCCGGCCGAGGTCCAGCGGCAGCGAGGCACCCCCGAGGACGGCGGGTACGACACCGGCCCCGCACGCCAGGCGCCGGGCCTGCCCGGCCGAGACCGCGTGTCCGGTGTCCAGGCGGGCGGTGCCGAGGTTCCCGGTCGCCTCGTGCAGCTGGGCGAGGCTCATCGTGACCACGACGGTGGCGGCGACCTTGCCGTGCAGCCGGTCGGTCGGCAGGTGCTCCAGCAGGTCCGCCAACGCCAGGCCCCGCTGGTTCGCCCGCTTCTGCGCCGTCGGCGCCGCCATCTGCGCCTGCTGCCGCCCAGTCGCCGTAGACGGCTCACCTCTGCCTGGCTCACCCGCGCCGGGCCCGCCGGGCTGCTTCGTGCCGGGCTCACCTGTATCCGTGCGCCGCGAGCGGCGGGGTGCGGTCATCTGCTGCACCGCCTTCACCAGCACCGCCGCGGAGGCACTGGGCAGGGTCGCCCACACATCGGTGGTGCCGTCGGTGTTGTCCCGCCACGACAACCGCGCCCTCGCCCGCGCGCGTTCCTCCTCCGAGCGCTGGACGGTGTCCTCGTGCGCGGCGACGTCTCGCGCCGACAGCCGCGCCGCCTCGACCGCCCGCGCCGCCAGGCGCCGCAGCTCGGCCGGGGACACCTCCCGCGCCCGGGCGACCAGCCGGCGTTCCACCGCCGCCCGGCGTGCCGCGGACAAGCCAGCGGGCAGGTCCCGCATCGCCCGCGCGATTACCGCCGCGGACTCCCGCGGTACGTCCCCGGCGCTCATCGCCTCCCGCGTCACCGGCAACGACACCGCCAGGTCACCGGCCAGCGCCACGTCCGCCGCCGCCGCCGCGCCGCTCGTCTTCGAGCGGCCCGCCAGCCACGCCGACGTCCCCGACGCACCCGAGGACCCCGCGACGTCGGCGGTGTCCGCGGCCCGCACCAACGCCAGGCGCACCGCCTGCCAGCGCGTGATCAACCGGTCCACCTCACGCACCCGCGCCGCCAACCCAGGAAGACCACCGGCACCCGAAGCGGCACGGCTCTCGGCCTCGACCTGCTCCACCAGCCCGTCCAACGCGGCACCGGCGGCGGCCAGGCGCGCGGGCAGCGGGTCCCAGCGAGGGACCTCTACCACCAACGCCGCCATGCAGACACACTACTCGAACATATGTTCGAACACAAGAGCTACTTGCGCTCGGGCACTCGCCCGAACAGGCCGACGTCGCCCCCGCCGACGTCGCCGACCCGGAGCACCGACACCTTGCCGGTCGGCTCGAGCACGGCCACCCGCACGTCCTCGAGCCGCGTGACGCCCTGCTCACGGAGCTTGGCGGCGAGGTCGTCCTGTGTGAACTGGGCGGTCGTGGGCGCGCGCCGCACGTCCATCACCCCGTCGCGCACGAGTCGACGCGGCTCGAAGTCGACGACCCGCGCGACGACGGGGAAGCGCTGCCGCAGGGCACCGATGACCACCTGCAGCACGAACAGCACGGCCACGACGGTCACGCCGTCGGCCACCGTCACCGTGGAGGGCAGCGCAGTCGAACCGACGACCGTTCCCGCCGCCACCGTGACGACGACGTCGAACGCCGACAACTGCGCGAGGGTGCGGCGACCGGCTACCCGGACCAGCGCGAGGACGACGGCGTACACGAGCAGCGTGCGGACCGCGGTGCCGAGAAGCTGCTCCCAGCCGGGGAAGAAAGCGAGAGACATGTCCTCGTCGTACCCAGTCCGGCGGAGCGGATGACGGGAATCGAACCCGCACTGTCGGCTTGGGAAGCCGAAGTTCTACCATTGAACTACATCCGCAGCACCCCTCGACGGGGCGCAGGGGACAGCATAACGGCCCTTCCGCACCGCACGGACGGCCCCGACCCGCGCAGGTCGGCTCCGCTACACCGCGCTCGAGTGCCCGGGGAAGACGTGCGCCGCCGGGTCGAGGTCGACCGCGAGGTTGTTCACGGCCGTCGCCGCCTCGCCGAAGCCCGTCGCGATGAGCTTGACCTTGCCGGGGTAGGTGCAGACGTCACCCGCGGCGTAGACGCGCGCACGTGACGAGCGCATGCACGAGTCCACGACGACGGCACGGTGGTCGAGGTCGAGACCCCAGTGCAGCAGCGGGCCGAGGTCGGCGTGGAAGCCGAGGGCGGCGACGACCGTCGTGGCCGGGATCTCGCGCACCTGACCACTCGTCGCCGGGCGGCAGCCCGTGACCTCCACCGAGGTGAGGAGGCCCTCGACGTCCGCGCGCAGCGCGCTCACCTCCCACCCCCCGAGCAGCGGCACGCCGAGGGTCTGCACCGCGGCGACGGTCCCTGCGTGCGCCCGGAACTGCTCCCGACGGTGCACGAGCGTGACGGAGGAGGCCAGCGGCGCGAGCATGAGCGCCCAGTCGAAGGCCGAGTCCCCGCCCCCGACCACGACGACGTCCTGGCCGGCGAGCCGCTCGGGCTGCGGCACGAAGTGCACGACCCCCTCCCCGTCGAACCCCTCCGCGGCGGGCAGCGGCTTGGGCGTGAACTCCCCCATCCCCGCGGTCACGAGCACCGCCCGGGCCCGGACCGTCCGGCCGTCGACGAGCGAGACGAGGACCCCGTCCTCGGGGTCGTCGACCAGGTCCCTGGCCTGGCAGCCGAGGAGGTACGCGGGCCGGTGACGGGCGGCCTGCTCGACGAGCCCGGCGACCAGGTCGCGACCGCGCACCGCCGGGAAGCCGGCGACGTCGTAGATGAGCTTCTCCGGGTACATCGCCGTCACCTGGCCGCCCGGCTCCGGGAGGGAGTCCACGACCGCGACCGACAGGCCGCGGAACCCCGCGTAGTACGCGGCGTACAACCCGACCGGGCCCGCGCCGACCACGAGGACGTCGACGTCGGCGGCGTGCGGCACCGGCCCCTCGGGTCCCGGCAGCGTCTCGGGCAGCGGCGCCTCGAGCAGTCCGGTCACCTCGGCGGCGCCGCCCGGCTCGAGGGGAGTGCTCACCCGGTCAGGGTGCCCTCCCTACCGGTCGCTGGGAAGGGCAGCGGCCGGGTCCCGTCGGGCCGGACGGCCCGGCAGCCGGCCCCGGTGCGGCTCCGTCACCCTCGCGGCGCAACCCGCGACTCCCGTACCCAACCCGAGCCTTGCCAAAGTTACCCGCCAGTAGCATCCTGCTTGTTACCGGCTGGTAACCGCCGGGCACGACGACGGGGACGTGGGCGTCCCCCAGCGACGGAGGACCTCATGGGCCACTACCGGGCGAACCTGCGCGACCTCGAGTTCAACCTCTTCGAGGTCTTCGGACGGGGCGAGGTGCTCGGCACCGGCGCGTACGCCGACGTCGACCGCGAGACGGCGCACGAGGTGCTCGCCGAGGTCACCCGCCTCGCCGAGCACGAGCTCGCCGAGTCCCTGCTCGACTCCGACGCCCACCCGCCGGTCTTCGACGCGACGACCCACTCGGTGCGCCTGCCGGAGTCGTTCGCCGCGAGCTACCGGGCCTACCTCGACGCCGAGTGGTGGCGCATGGACGTGCCCGCCGAGCTGGGCGGGACCGTCGTCCCGCCCTCGCTGCGCTGGGCCGTCGCCGAGCTCGTGCTCGGGTCCAACCCGGCCGTGCACATGTACTCCTCCGGCTTCGCCTTCGCCAACACCATGTACCGCCTCGGCAACGACGACCAGAAGCGCCTCGCCGGGCACATGGTCGAGCGGCAGTGGGGGGCGACCATGGTGCTCACCGAGCCGGACGCCGGCTCCGACGTGGGCGCCGGTCGGGCGAGGGCCGTGCAGCAGCCGGACGGCACGTGGCACGTGACGGGCGTCAAGCGCTTCATCACCTCCGCCGAGCACGACCTCAGCGACAACGTCGTCCACCTGGTGCTGGCCCGCCCGGAGGGCGCCGGCCCCGGCACCAAGGGCCTGTCGCTGTTCGTCGTCCCCAAGTTCCACGTCGACCCGGAGACGGGAGAGCCCGGCGAGCGCAACGGCGCCTTCGTCACCGACGTCGAGCACAAGATGGGCCTCAAGGTCTCGACCACGTGCGAGGTGCGCTTCGGCGAGGTCGACGGCATCCCGGCGGTCGGCACCCTGCTCGGCGACGTCCACGACGGCATCGCGCAGATGTTCAAGATCATCGAGTACGCCCGGATGATGGTCGGCACCAAGGCCATCGCCACCCTGTCCACGGGCTACCTCAACGCCCTGGACTACGCCAAGCAGCGGGTGCAGGGCGCGGACCTGCTCCGCTCCGCGGACAAGACCGCCCCGCGCGTCACCATCACGCACCACCCGGACGTGCGCCGCTCCCTCATGACGCAGAAGGCGTACGCGGAGGGCCTGCGCGCCCTCATCGCCTACACCGCGACGTTCCAGGACGCGGTCGACGCCGCCGAGCGCCGCGGCGAGCGCGACGAGCTCGCCGAGCGCGTCAACGACCTGCTCCTGCCGCTCGTCAAGGGCTGCGGGTCGGAGCGCTCGTGGGTGCTGCTCGGCACCGAGAGCCTGCAGACGTTCGGTGGGTCGGGCTTCCTCGCCGACTACCCCGTCGAGCAGTACGTGCGCGACGCGAAGATCGACACCCTGTACGAGGGCACGACGGCCATCCAGGGCCTCGACTTCTTCTTCCGCAAGATCGTGCGTGACAAGGGTCGGGCGCTGTCGCACGTCGCCTCGCAGATCCAGGAGACGGTCAAGGGCGACGACGGCACGGGCGCCCTCGCGGCCGAGCGCGAGCTGCTCGCCCAGGCCCTCGACGACGTCCAGGGCATCGTCGGGGCCATGACGGGCTTCGCGATGTCCGCGGACCCGCGCACCGGCGCGGAGGCCGACCCGAGGGACCTGTACAAGGTCGGGCAGAACACGACGCGCCTCCTGCTGGCCGCCGGCGACCTCGTCGTCGGCTGGCTGCTGGTGCGCCAGGCCGAGGTGGCGCTCGCCGCCCTCGCCTCCGACGGCGTGAGCGCCGCCGACCGGGACTTCTACACCGGCAAGGTGGCGGCGGCGCGCTTCTTCGCGCGCACCGTCCTGCCGCGGCTGACCGCCGAGCGGCGCATCGCCGAGACGACGGACAACGACCTCATGGACGTGCCCGAGAGCGCCTTCTGACGCCTCGAAGCACCGACGCGACGACGGGACCGAGCAGCTGCCCGGTCCCGTCGTCGTGCGTGCGCAAGCGGCCTGGTCGGCCGCGGCGGCTCAGCTCGCGGAGCGCAGCGAGCGGACCTCGTCACGCGCCGCGACGACCTCGCCGTGCTGGCGCGACACGACCTGCCGGAAGCCGTCGCTCAGGTCCTGCTTGAGCGCGTCGTCGTAGGCGTCGACGCTGTGGTCCTCGCCCTGCAGGGCGGCGTCGAGCACGCCCGTGGGGCTGTCGCCGGTCACGGCGTCCTTGAGCGCGAGCCAGCCGCGGTGCGCGGCGGCGGCGACGGAGCCGCTCTCGTCCACGTCGTCGCCGTAGGCGTGGCCCATGTCGACGATCTCCTGGGCGAACTGCGCGCGCTGCTGCGAGTAGCGCGTCATGGTGGCCGCCCACTCGGGGCGGTCGCTGTCGGTGAGCTTCTGCGCGGCCTCGCTGTAGCCCCGCTCGCCGTCCTTGAGGATGGAGACGAGGTCCTTGGCGGCCTTCTTGTCATCGGACATGCTGCGACGGTTCCCCCGAGGCGCACGGGGCGAAACGCCGCACACCGGGGTGCCGCGCGGCCGGCGGTGCGCGAGGGTCGGGGCGTGGCAGACGACCTCGGGCGCTTCGTCGACGCGCAGGACACGGGCGGCACGTACGAGCAGGCGCTCGCGGAGCTGCGCGCGGGCCGCAAGCGCAGCCACTGGATGTGGTTCGTCTTCCCGCAGGTCGCCGGGCTCGGGCGCAGCAGCACGGCGCAGCACTACGCCGTCGCGGGCCTCGTCGAGGCGCGGGAGTACCTCGCGCACCCCGTGCTGGGGCCGCGGCTGCGGGAGGCGGCGGGCGCCGTCGCGGACGGTCCGACGCCGGACCCGGTGTCGTTGCTCGGCGACGTCGACGCGCTCAAGCTGCGCTCGTCGATGACCCTGTTCGCCCATGCGGCACCGGACGAGCCGGTGTTCCGGCGCGTGCTCGACCGGCTGTACGGCGGCGAGGAGGACGAGCGGACGCTCGACCTGCTCCGCTGAGCCCCGACGGCCCGCTCACGACGGCCTGCCGGCCGCCAGGAGGACCTGCGGTGGCTGCGTCCCGCGGGCCGGGAAGCGGAGCTCCACGTCCACCTCGAGCCCTGTGGCGGCCAGCAGGCGGCCCAGCTGCTCGGGGAGCCAGCGGTGGGTGGTCCAGCGGACCGGCACCCCGCCGTACGCCTCGGTGCGCCGCAGGTCCTCCGTGCCCACGTGCGTGCCGAGCAGCAGCCGGCCGCCGGGCACGAGCGCCCGCGCCATGCCGGACAGGACCGTCGGCAGCACGTCGCGGGGCAGGTTGAACCACGACCACCAGCCGAGCACACCACCGAGCGACGCCTCCGCCAGGTCGAGCTCCGTGACGGAGGCGACCCGCACGTCGAGATCCGGGTGCAGCCGACGCGCGTGCTCGACCATGCGGGGCGAGAGGTCGACGGCCCGCACGTCGAGGCCGAGGCCCGCGAGGTGGGCCGCGACGTGACCGGGTCCGCAGCCGGCGTCGAGGACCGGCCCGAGGCCGCTCACCTGCTCGGCGAAGGCCGCGAGCGCCGCCCGCAGCCACGGCTCGTCGTCGAGCCGCCCCAGGCCGAGGTCGACGTAGGCGTCCGCGACCCGGTCGTAGGAGTCGCGCACGGCGTCGAGGTCGCTCGGCCCGCTCACGGTGACGGACGCTAGCGGCGGGGTCGGACACCGCTCCTGACGGACGGGACGACGCAGCGGGGCGGTGGTGGTCCACCGCCCCGCTGCGCGTGGGCGCACCTACCCCGTCAGGAGGTGGCCGGCATGAGGACACCGTCGATCAGGTAGACGGTGGCGTTCGCGGTGGTGACCCCGCCGCAGATGACCGAGGCGTCGTTCACCATGAGCATGTCGGCCTCGCCGGTCACCTCGACCTCGCCGCCCTGGACCGTGGTCTGGGTCGTGCCGGCGAGCTCGTCGGGGCTGATCTGCCCGGGGACGACGTGGTACGTGAGGATGCTCGTCAGCAGGTCGGCATCGGTCTGCAGCGTCTCGACCGTCGCGGCGTCGAGGGCCGCGAACGCGTCGTCGACCGGCGCGAACACGGTGAACTCGTCGCCGTTGAGCGTGTCGACGAGGTCGACGTCCGGGTTCAGCTCACCGGAGACGGCGGCCGTCAGCTGGGTGAGGATCGGGTTGTTGGAGGCGGCGACGGCCACGGGGTCGTCGCTCATGCCCTCGACGGAGCCCTCGCCGTCCGGGGCGATCTCGGTCGCGAACATCTCGCAGCCGGGACCCACCGGGCCGGCCATGGCCATGTCGTCGGTGCTCGACATGTCGTCCATCGGCTCCTCGGAGGCCATGTCGTCCATGGGCTCCTCGCTGGCCATGTCGGTCGTCTCGTCCATGGCCTCGGCCGTGGCGGTGTCGACCGCGCCGGCCGCGGCGTCGGTCGCCGCGTCGGTCGTGTCCTCGGCGCCGCCACCGCAGGCGGCGAGGACCAGGGCGGCGGTGATGGCGACGGGGGCGAGGCTGAGGTGGCGCTTCATGGGTGTCTCCTTCGGTCGGGTGCCCGGTCTCTCCGGGTCGTGCGGCGGCGCCGTGGTCCGGCACCGGGTCTCGGCGGCGACGGTCAGGTGACCGTCACCGCGACGGAGTGCCAGCCCGTCGCCCCGTCGGGGGCGACCTCGGCACGCTCGTCGGTCTGGGTGTCGCCCGCGGCGTCGGTCGCGCGGACCTCGAGGCGGTGCTGGCCGGGCGAGGCGTCCCACTCCCAGCGCCACTGCCGCCACGTCAGGACGCTCGGCACGTCGCCGAGCTCGGCCTCGGCCCACTCGCCGCCGTCGACGCGGACCTCGACCCGGTCGATGCCGAGCGCCGGGTGCCACGCCGTGCCGGCGACGACCACGGGGCCCGCCTCGAGCTGCGCGAAGGACGCCGGCACGTCGATGCGGGAGGCGGTCTTCACCGGCGCCTCCGCGGCGTAGCCGCGCGGCGTCCAGTAGGCCTCGTCGTCGGCGAAGCGCGTCACCTCGAGGTCCACGACCCACTTGGTCGCCGAGACGTAGCCGTACAGGCCCGGCACGACCATGCGGACGGGGAAACCGTGCTCGAACGGCAGCGGCCGCCGGTCGATGCCGAAGGCGAGCAGCGCGTCCTCGTCGCCGAGCAGGGCCTCCAGCGGGGTCGACGCGCTCCAGCCGTCCACCGAGGTGGACAGCAGCATGTCGGCCGTCGGGTCGACGCCCGCGTCCGCGAGCACGTCGGCGAGGCGGACCCCGGTCCACACGACGTTGCCGGCGAGCTCCCCGCCCACCGGGTTCGAGACGCACACGAGGGTGATCTCGCGCTCGACGACCTCGTAGGTGCGGGTGAGGCTGTCCCAGTCCAGCTCGAGCGGGCGGTCGACCAGCCCGTGCACGCGGAGCCGCCAGTCCTCGGCCCGCACCTGCGGCACGGTGAGGGCGGTGTCGACGCGGTACAGCTCGTCGACGGGCGTACGGAAGGGGACGGTGTCGACGAGCCGCGCCCCGGCGGGCACCTCGCCGACGGGCTCGGCGGCGGCGGGCAGCCTCAGTCCCTCCCGCGACGCGACGGCATCGCGCACGGCGGAGGCGACCGCGGTCCCCGCGCCGGCCAGCCCGGCCGCGACCGCGGCGACCGCACCGGCCAGCCCGACGAAGCGGCGGCGCGAGACCGCGGGGGCGGGCACGTCGGCGTCGTCCGACGGCGCGCGGGCGGCCCGCGCGGCGCGGACCAGGAGGACGAACACCGGGACGGCCACGAGGGTCCCGGCGACGGTCGGGAGCACGTCGAGCGGGCCGGCGCCGGGGGCCGACAGGACGGCGACGAGCGCCGCCAGCACGAGGAGGACGGGGACGGCGGCCCCCACGGCGAGGCGGGAGACCGCCACGGCCCCGGACGCGGCGGCGACCGCGACGAGGACCACGGCGACGCCGGCGAGCAGCACGACCTTGTCGTAGCTGCCGAAGGTCTCGATGGCCGCGCTCGTGAGCGCGGGCGGGGAGAGCCGTACGACGGCGTCGCCGACGGCGAGGAAGGGGTCCGACCCGCGGCCGACGACCGCGGCGACCAGGTGCGCGGTCCCGAGCAGCAGCGCCGCGGCCCCGAGGCCGGCGACGGCCCCGCGGACGCGGGGGTGCGCCCCGCGGCGGGGGCGGCTGCTCGAGGTGGTCACACCGGTACCTGCGGAGCAGGACCCGGTCCGGATGTCCGCTCGGCAGTTGTGAGGGATGCGTCACTTCCGGGTTTCGGCGGCGTCCCTGCCGTCCGCGACCTCCGGACGGCTCACGTGCGGCGCAGCGCCTGCCGCACCGCCTCGCGCATCGACGGCCCCCCGTGACCGGTGTCGTCGAGCACCACGAGCTCGCTGCCCGGCCACGCGCGGTGCAGCCGCCACGCGGTCGACAGCGGCCCGGACACGTCGAGCCGGCCGTGGACCAGCAACCCGGGGACCCCGCGGAGGGCCGGCATGCCGTCGAGCACCTCGCGGTCGCGCAGGAAGCAGCCGTGGCCCCAGTAGTGCGTGACGAGGCGCGCGAAGCGCAGCCGGAACGCCGGGTCGGCGTACCGCGCGGACGGTGCCCACCCCGGGGCCAGGCTCACGTGGGTGTCCTCCCACGCGCACCACGCCCGGGCCGCCTCGGCGCGGACGGCGGGGTCGGGGTCGGCGAGCAGGCGCGCGTAGGCGGCGGGAACGGCGAGCGGGTCGCCGAGGTCAGCGTCCGGCACGAGCGCGGCCAGCGCCTCCCACTCGCGGGGCCAGACGCGGCCCACGTCCCGGGTGATCCACGCGATGTCGTCCCACGAGCCGTCGGTGACGGGACCGAGCACGAGCGCCCGCACGCGCTCGGGGTGACGCTGGGCGTAGACGAGGCCGAGCGTGGAGCCCCACGACCCGCCGGCGACGACCCACCGGTCGACACCCACGTGCTCCCGCAGCCGCTCGAGGTCGGCGACGAGGTGGTCGGTGGTGTTCGCCGACAGGTCGGTGAGGACCGGGTCGTCGGGGGCCGCGGGGTCGCGTGGCGCGAGGCTGCGGCCGGACCCGCGCTGGTCGAGGAGCACGCCGAGGTGCCGCGACGGGTCGAGCAGCCGCCGGGCGCCCGGACCCGTCCCGCTGCCGGGGCCGCCGTGCAGCCACACGACCGGGGACCCGTCGGCCGGACCGACGGTCTCCCACCACAGCCGGTGCCCGTCCCCGACGTCGAGCAGGCCCGAGCCCGTGCGACGGGTCACGCGAGCCACCCCGGCGCGACCCCGAAGCGCCCGTCGTGCACGACCTCCGCCACGGGCCTGCGGCCACGACGCAGCGACGGGGAGCGGCGGTCGGGCGCGGGCGCCCCGAGGCTCACCACACCGACGAGACGGCGGTCCCCCGGCACGTCGAACACCGCTCGGACGGCCTCGTGGCGGTCGGGCGGGACGCCGAAGAAGCACGCGCCGAGCCCCTCGTCGACGGCCCCGAGCAGCAGGAGCATCGCCGCCATCCCTGCGTCGACGTCCCAGTACGGCACGGGCCACGCGGCCGGGTCCCGGTCCGTCCGACCCTTGTCGGGCTCGGCGTAGCGGTCGAGGTAGCGCTGCGGGTCCGACAGCACGAGCACGCACACCGGGGCGCTGCGCATGCCGCGCAGCCAGCGGTCCGGGACGTGCCCGCCCTCCGGCCGCCCGGTCGTCGCCTCCCAGAAGCGCGCGAGGGGCTCGCCCCGCAGCACCAGCAGGTCGAGGCCCTGGCTGTGACCGGCCGACGGCGCCCGCACCGCGAGCCGCACGAGCCGGACGAGGACGTCGTCGGGGACCGGACGGTCCGGGTCGTACGTCCGCACCATCCGCCGTCGACGGACCGCCTCGCTCAGCTCCACGCCCCCAGCGTGGCCGGTGCGCGGCGGGACCGCCGCGCCGAGGCCGGGTCAGTCGATGACGTTGTCGGTGCGCCGCACCGTCTCGTTGCCGTTGTTCTCGACGACCTCGGTACGACGGGTGCGCCGGGGTCCGGTCCGCCGGGTCATCAGCATGAGACCGATGACGAGGCCGACGGCACCACCGGCCATGAGGATCCAGCCAACGACGTTGATGTTGAGGGCACCGAACTGGTCGGCCTCGACGGCGAAGGCCAGGACCGCCCCGAGCAGGATGAGGACGATGCCGCTACCGATGGACATGCCCCTCCGATACCCGGCGGCGTCCGGCGCGAAACGCCGCTCACCCGTTCAGACCCCCCGCAGGTCCAGGTCGCACCGGTTCGTCCCGGTCTCGTCGAGCACGACGGGGATCCCCCAGTCCTGCTGGTACAGGTGGCACGCGGCGTGCTCGGGCACCTCGCCCGTCACGGGGTCGCCGTCGCAGGCGGCCGCCTGGACGCTCACGTGCAGCACGCCGGTCGCACCGGGCCCGCCGGCGAGCACGAGGTCGCGTCCGAGGCCCTCCGCCGCGCCGGCGCCCGCGACGAGCAGGGAGGGTGGGGTCGCGGACACCGTCAGCCGGGTGGGGTCGCCCCAGCGGTCGTCGAGCTTCTGCCCGGTGGGCGGCGTGAAGGCGACCCGCAGCCGCACCTGCCCCGGGGCCAGGAGCGTCTGCGGCCGCTGCGTGCGCTGCTCGCCGGTGTCGACCCGCGCCGCCCGCTCGGGCAGGCGGACGCGGACGACCTCGTGCGAGGCGCTCGCGACGACGAGCAGGAGGCCGGGGTCGGCCGGGTCGAGGCGCACGTCGGAGGGCTCGGCGAGGCCCGTCGCGAGCGTCGTCGCCTCGCCGGTGGCGGGCTCGTAGCGGCGGACGGCGCCGTTGTAGGTGTCGGCGACGGCGACGCTGCCGTCGGCGAGCACGCCGACACCAAGCGGGTGCTGCAGCCGTGCGGGCCCGTCGGCGCCGCCCTGCCCGTCGACGTGACCGAAGTCGAAGAGGCCGCTGCCGACGACCGTGGTCACGACGTAGCCGGGCCGTGCGGCGCTCGCCGCGTTCGCCAGACGCGTGTCGCTGACGGCCGGGACGGACCGGTCGGGGGCGGGGGCGGCCCGGTCCGTCGAGTCGGCGCGCTCGAGGTGGCGCAGGGCGCTGGTCTCCGAGTCGGCGAGCCACAGCCGGCGCCCGTCGGCGGACACGGCGAGCCCCGACGTCTGCGCGAACCACGCCTGCTCGGCGGCCCCGTCGCGGATGCCCTCCGCCGACGTGCCCGCGAGCACGCGGACCGTCCCGTCCGCCGGGTCGGGCGCCGGGTCGAACGCCCAGAGCTGGTGCAGGCCCGCCATGGCGACGACGACCTGGTCGTCGAACCACGCGACGTCCCACGGGGTGCTGAGCGGCTGCGCGAGCGCCGCGCCGCCGCCGGCACGCTGCCGGAGCTGCTCGCCCGTCCCGGCGACGGTCGTCACGTGGCCGTCGGCGAGCCGCACGCCGCGCAGGGCGTGGTTGACGGTGTCGGCGACGACGACGTCGTACCCGACCCGGGCGGCGACGTCGGCCGGGAGCAGCGCGACGCCCTGCGGCTCGGCGAAGCGGGCATCGCCGGGTCCGCCGTCGCGCAGGCCGCGGCGGCCGTCGCCCACGGTGCGCACGACCGTCTGCCCGTCGGCGTCGAGCTCGACGAGACGGTGCCGGGCGGTGTCGGACACGAGGAGGGTCGGCGCGCCGCCGTCACGGGCGGGCAGCGGCAGCACCTTGCCCGGGAAGCGGAGGGTGGTGTCCTCGCGCGGCGCGGGCACGTACGGCCCGCTGCCGCGGTGCAGCGTGCCCGTGGCCTCGTGCTCGGCGACGAGCTCGCCGACCAGGGTGCGCAGGCCGTGGGCGTGCCCCTCCCCGGACAGCTGCGCGACGACGTACCCCTTCGGGTCGACGACGACGAGGGTGGGCCACGCCCGGGCCGCGTACGCCTGCCAGGTACCGAGGTCGGGGTCGTCGAGGACCGCGTGGTGCACGTCGTAGCGCTCGACGGCGGCGGCGAGCGCCTCCGGGTCGGCCTCGTGGGCGAACTTCGGTGAGTGCACGCCGACGACGACGAGGACGTCGGCGAGCTCCTCCTCCAGCGGCCGCAGCTCGTCGAGGACGTGGAGGCAGTTGACGCAGCAGAAGGTCCAGAAGTCCAGCAGCACGACCTTGCCGCGCAGGTCCTCCAGCGCCAGGTCGCGCCCTCCGGTGTTGAGCCAGCCGCGCCCCGTGAGCCGGGGCGCACGGACGCGCACCCGCCGGGCGGGCGCGGACGGCTGGGCGGACGGCTGGGCGGACGGCTGGGCGGACGGCTGGGCGGACGGCTGGGCGGCGCCCGGGACGTTGCTCACGGCCGGAGTCAACCCGGTCCGGGGGTCGCCGCTTCCCCCGGGCGGCTGGGAGGGTGAGGTCGTGCGGCCGATCTACCACCTCACCGAACCGGCCCTGTGGGACGAGGCTCTCGAGGCCGGTGCGTACGAGGGCTCGACGCGGGGCGCGGCCCTCGCCGAGGTCGGCGTCGTCCACTGCTCGTTCGCCCACCAGGTCGACGCGGTCGCCGCCGCCGTCTACGACGACCGGGAGGACGACCTGCTGCTGCTGCGCATCGACCCGTCGCGACTGGTGTCGGAGGTCCGTGAGGAGGACCTCGACGGCCTCGGGCAGGCGTTCCCCCACGTGTACGGCCCCGTGCCCGTGCAGGCGGTCGACCAGGTGAGGCGCATGGTCCGCGTGGCCGGCCGGTGGCGCCTGCAGTAGCGGCGACGCCCACCCGTCACGGGTGAGGCGCCGGGGCTGCGCCCAGGCCTACCGTCGCGACCCGTCGGGGGGTCACCGCAGGAGGAGGGGTGCCGTGAGCGTGTCGGACGCCGCGCCGGACCGGGTCGTCCGCGGCTGGCTCACCTTCGCCGCGGCCCTGCTCCTCGTCCAGGGCGTGGTCCACGTCATGACGGGTCTGTCGGCGGTCGCGGCGGGCGACGTGGCCGTCGCCGGACCCGTGTCGGTGGTCCTGCTCGACGTCACCTCGTGGGGGTGGCTGCACGCCGTCACCGGCGTGGCCCAGGTGCTGACGGGCGCCGGGGTGGCCGTGCAGGCGACGTGGGCCCGGTACGCCGCGGTCTACCTGGTGCTCTTCGGGCTGCTCGCGCACGTGCTGTTCATGCCGTTCTACCCGGTGCTGTCCCTGCTCGGCATCGCGCTCGGGGTGGTCGTGCTGTGGGCGCTGCTGGTGGCGGTCCAGGACCCGTCACGAGCAGCCGCGTGACCGCGGCTCAGCGCACGACCGGGACGTAGCGCCCGCGCGCCTCGGCGCTGCTCACGACCTCCTTGCCGAGCGGGTTGAACGACAGCAGCGCGAGCCTGAGCGTCGCGATGCCGAACGGGATGCCGATGATCGTGAGCATGAGCCCGACCGCGTAGACGACCTGCGACAGGGCGAGCCACCAGCCGATGAGCACGAACCACAGCACGTTGCCGAGCGCCGTCACCACGCCGGCCGTCGGCCGCTCGACGACGGTCCGCCCGAACGGCCACAGCGCGTAGCCCGCGAGCCGGAAGCAGGCGACGCCGAACGGGATGGTGACGACGAGCAGGCAGGCGAGGACGCCCGCGAGGACGTAGGAGAACGCCGTCGCGAGACCGGCGAAGAAGAACCACAGGACGTTGAGGACGAGCGCCACGTGCCCATCGTCGCGTGCCGGGGCGGCCGGCACCGAACGTTCACCGCGCCGTCACCGGTCGGCCACCGGCTGCATGCGTGGATGTCGACGTCGGCATGTGAGGTGGCGCCGTCATCTCAGACCCGCACAGCCCGTCACCCGTCCGGAGGACCCCGTGGGCCACCACCACCCGCACGACCACGACGACGCGCCCGGTCACCCGCACCCGCACGGCCACCCGCACGGCCACCCGCACGGCCACCCGCACGAGGTCGACGAGACGACCGCGGCCGCCGTCGACACCTCGGTGCCCGACGCCGAGCTCAGCCCCACCCAGCTGTCCCGCCGCAACCTGCTGCGCGCCGCGGGCGTCGTCGGCTCGGCCGCGGCGGTCGGGGTGGGTGGCGCGAGCGGCGCGGTGCCCGCGGCCGCCGCCACCGCGCCGGGGCGCCCGACCCCGCCGGCCCGCGTCACGGGCTGGCTCGCCGGAGACCACCACATCCACACGCATTACAGCGCGGACGCCATCTACACCGTCGCGGACCAGGCGCAGCACGCGAAGGCGTACGGGCTGGACTGGATCGTCATCACCGACCACGGGGGTGCGACCCACGCCCGCATCGGCGTCGACGTCGTCAACCCCGACATCCGCCGGGCCCGCGCCGAGACCGACCTCCTCGTGTTCCAGGGCCTGGAGTGGAACATCCCCTCCGCGGAGCACGGCACGGTCTTCGTCGCCCCCGGCGACAACGAGGTCGCGGTCCTCAAGGAGTTCGAGACCGAGTACGACGGCAGCGTCCGCGGGTCCACCGCCGCGACGGAGGCCCTCGCGGTCGCGGGGGTGCAGTACCTGGGCGCGCAGGTCGACTCCCGCCGCATCGACGACGCGCTGTTCCTCGCCAACCACCCCGCGCGACAGGGCATCGACAGCCCTCACGAGATCCGCAACTGGCGCGACGCAGACCCCCGCATCGCCGTCGGCATGGAGGGCGCCCCCGGCCACCAGGCGGCCGGGCTCCCCTACGGCGCGGCGTCCGGCCGCGGCTTCTACACGAACGCCGGCACCCGGGCCGACCGCTTCCTGCCGTACCCGCCGGAGTCGTACCGCACGTGGGGCGGCTTCGACTGGATGACGGCGACCGTCGGCGGGCTCTGGGACTCCCTGCTCGCCGAGGGCAAGCCCTGGTGGATCAGCGCGAACTCCGACAGCCACTTCAACTTCGCCGCGACCGCGCAGCGGGGCCCGGGCTCGGACTTCAACGCCAACGGCCGCTACGACGACCCCGTGTACCTCGGCGACATCGACCTGACGGCCGGCGACTACTGGCCGGGGCAGTACTCGCGGACGGTCGTCGGCACCACCGGCGGTGACTACCTCGACGTCATGGCGGGCCTGCGCGCCGGACGCGTGTGGGTGGACCACGGCCGCCTCGTCAGGGGCGTCGAGGTGGTCGTCCGCCGTCGTGGCGGCGGTGGCCCGGAGTACCCCCTGGGTTCCGTGGCGACGGTCAACTCGCGGGTGCGCCTCGAGGTGGTCGTACGGGTCCAGCTGCAGGACCTGCCGAACTGGGCGCAGTTCACACCGCAGCTCAACCGGGTCGACCTCATCCGCGGCACGGTCACCGGGGCGGTGGCGGACCGCGACACCTTCGTCGCGCCCGACACGCGCGTCGTGCGCCAGTGGGACACCTCGGGCCGGACCGGGGTCGTCGAGCTGGTCGAGCCGCTGCCCCTGCCGGAGGAGCCCTTCTACCTCCGGGTCCGCGGCACGGACGGCAACTTCGGCCAGCCGGGCTTCCTCGGTGCGGCCGTCGACCCGGCGGGCCCCAGGCTCGACGTGGTCGGCGACGCCGACCCGTGGGAGGACCTGTGGTTCTACACGAACCCGATCTGGGTCCTCCCGGCCCGCTGACCCGGTCGTGATCGTCGGGGTCGACGCCTGGTCCCGGTACGACGAGGACGCCGACCACCTCGCGCACCTGGTGTGCGAGGTGGTCGGCGGGCTCGCGGTCGGGGCCCCGGGCGGCAGGGGGCCGCTCGAGGCCCTGCTCGTCGCGACGCACGGTGTCCCGGCGGCGGTCTCGGGCGGCGAGCCGCACTCCGCGGTCAGCGCCGTGGTGCCGGACGGGCTCGGGCTGCCCCCGCCGGCGGTGCTCGAGGGGCTGGGGGCCGTGGTCGACGCCGAGGTGCGTCGCACCGGCGTCGCGTCGGGCGCGGTGGTCGTGACGGGGACGGGGCTGGGGGACGGGCTCGTCCGGGGTGACGCGCCGGGGGCGGTCGCGGGTGCGTGGGTGGCGGTGGCCGCGTCGGTGACGGGCGCCTCGGGGCGCCTCGTGCGCTACCCGGGCTCCGACGTGCTGCGCGGCACGCTCACCGTCGCCGACGTGCTCGCGCGGTCGTGGGTCGACGACGTCGTCGTGGTGGGCGGGGCGCCGTCGACCCCCGCGACGCTCGTCGACACGCGCGGCTTCGTGCGGCCGCGGGTGGAGGCCGGGCGGGTCGTGCTGCACGTGCAGCCCGCCGTCGGCGGCGTCATGGTGCCGTTCGAGAAGGAGCGCCCGGAGCGCTGCTGCGAGGACCACTGACCGGCCTCGTCGAGGCGTGCCCCCGCCGCCACGACGACACCACCTCCGGCACCAGAGCGCCCGCGATGCCGTCCTGGGCCCGCCGTGGTGTCGTCGTGGTGGGCGCGCGGGCCTGCGGCCACGATGTCGAGAACGCGACGCCCGCTCCGACCCAGGGGTGAGGGCGGCCGACGGGGCCGCTCCGGACGAAGGGGACCACCATGGCGAAGTACCTGTTCCTCAAGCACTACCGCGGCGCGCCGGCGGGGGTGAACGACGTCCCCATGGACCGGTGGACGCCGGAGGAGATCGAGGCCCACGTCCGGTACATGGACGACTTCGCGACCCGGCTGCAGGAGTCCGGCGAGTACGTCGACGGTCAGGCGCTCGCACCGGAGGGCATGTGGGTGCGCTACGACGGCGAGGGCCGCCCGCCCGTCACCGACGGGCCGTTCGCGGAGACCAAGGACCTCGTCGCCGGCTGGATGGTCGTCGACGTCGACAGCGAGCAGCGGGCCGTCGAGCTGGCCGGGGAGCTGTCGGCCGCGCCCGGCGCGGGTGGCCGACCGATCCACGAGTGGCTGGAGGTCCGGCCGTTCCTCACCGCGCCGCCGACCGTCACCGAGTGAGGCCGGGTGAGCCGGTCGTGACGGCCTCGGGCCCGGCGGTCGACGAGGCGGCGCTCCGCGCGCTCGTCCCGCAGGTGATCGGGCTCCTCGGCCGTCGCGGGGTCGACTTCGGGGCGGCCGAGGACGCCGTCCAGGACGCGCTCGTCGAGGCGCTGCGCGTGTGGCGCACCGACCCGCCGCGCGACCCGCGCGCGTGGCTCGCGACGGTCGCGTGGCGGCGGCACCTCGACGCGGTCCGCTCCGAGTCGTCCCGTCGTCGGCGGGAGGAGACGGTCGAGGTCGAGCCGGCTCCCGGTCCCGTGCGCGAGGCCGACGACACCCTCGCGCTGTACCTGCTGTGCGCGCACCCGTCGCTCACGCCGGCCTCGGCGGTCGCACTGACGCTGCGCGCGGTCGGCGGCCTCACGACCCGGCAGGTCGCCGAGGCGTACCTCGTGCCGGAGGCGACCATGGCGCAGCGCATCAGCCGCGCGAAGCGGACCGTCGCCGGCGCCCGCTTCGACCGGGCCGGCGACGTCGCGACCGTGCTGCGCGTGCTCTACCTCGTGTTCAACGAGGGGTACTCCGGCGACGTCGACCTCGCGATGGAGGCCATCCGGCTCACGCGGCAGCTGGCCGCGCTCGTCGACCACCCGGAGGCGCACGGGCTGCTTGCGCTCATGCTCCTGCACCACGCGCGCCGAGACACGCGGGTGGTCGACGGCCGGCTCGTGCCCCTCGCGGAGCAGGACCGCTCGAGGTGGGACACCGCGCTCGTCGCGGAGGGCGTCGCCGTGCTGCAGGCCGCGCTCGCCCGTGACCGGCTCGGGGAGTTCCAGGCGCAGGCGGCGGTCGCGGCGCTGCACGCCGACGCCCCCAGCACCGAGGAGACGGACTGGGTGCAGGTCGTCGAGTGGTACGACGAGCTCCTCGGCCTCACCGACAGCCCGGTCGTGCGGCTCAACCGCGCGGTGGCGCTCGGGCACGCCGACGGCGCGCGGGCGGGGCTGGCCGCGCTGGCGCAGGTGCCGGACGGCGTACCGCGACGGACCGCCGCCGAGGCCTACCTCCACGAGCGGGCCGGCGACCTGCTCGACGCGGCGCGGCTCTACGCCGAGGCGGCACGGGCCGCGACGAGCGCGGCCGAGCGCGACCACCTCCTGCGGCAGGCGGCCCGGCTCAACGCCGTCGGCCCCTGACGCGCCCCAGCCCGCCCGGCCCCCGTCCCGCCCACCCCGCCGCGGTGCCTGACCACGCCGACACGACGAAGGCCCTCGAGGCCCCGCTGAGGCCACGCGCGGGCGTTCGTTGTGTCGACGTGGCCGCCGTGCGGCCGGCCGCGACCATCAGACGAGGCGGTCCCAGACCGGCCGCAGCGGGTCGACGACGGACGCGAGGTCCGGCAGGCCCGCGTCGGGGGAGTCGACCACGCGACGCGCGGCGGTGTTGACGAGCGCGGCCCCGAGCGCGGTCACGACGTCGGCCTGGGCGTCGAGCTCCGCGGCGTCGACCGTCCGCCCGTCCGCCCGGGCGAGCGCCTCCAGCCGGAGCCGGACCAGCCCACGCAGCTCGCCGAGGATCGGCAGGAAGCGGGCGGCCTGGCGCGCCTGCAGCTGCGGGGACCCCGCGAGCAGCCGCAGCTGGGCGGCGTGCGTCGCGGGGTCCTCCCCCGCCCCCGCCGGCAGGTCGATGAGGGCGACGGCTCCCGCGAGGACCGGGACGGTCGGGTCGCTGAGGTAGCGGTGCGCCCGTTCCCGCGCGATCGAGGGCAGCTCGAGGCCGAGGAGGGCGTCGTCCTTCGTCGGGTAGTGGTGGAAGAACGTCCGCTGGCTGATGCCGGCGTCGGCGCAGACGGCGTCGACCGTCAGCGCGTCCAGCCCGCCCTCGGCGGCCAGGCGGACCGCCGAGCGGTGGATCCGCCGCGCCGTCGCCAGCCCGCGCGCGTTCCGCGGGGCCTGCACGGCGGGCGGGACGCCACCCTCGGGGTCCGCCTGGCTCACCATCCGAGCCGTCACCGTCCTGTCGGCCTCAGTCGTGCCCTCACTCGTACCGCAGCGCGTCGATCGGCTGCTGCCGGGCCGCGCGTCGAGCCGGGAGCGTACCGGCGACGAACGCGATCCCGACGATCAGTGCGACCACCCCGAGCAGCGACTCCGGCCGGAACAGCAGCACGTCGAGACCGCCGAGGGACGCGAGCGGACCCGCCGCGAGGGCCGAGCTGAGGCCGGTGCCGACGCCCACGGCGACGACCACGCCGAGCACGCTGCCGAGCAGGCCGAGGAACGCCGCCTCGAGGCTGAACAGACCGAAGACACGGCCGTTGCTCATGCCGAGCGCCTTCATGAGGCCGATCTCGCGCGTCCGCTCCTGCACGCTCATGAGCAGCGTGTTGACGATGCCGAACGCAGCAGCGACGAGCGCGACGACCGCGAAGGCGTTGAGCACCCCGGTGATGCCCGCGATGACGGTCGTGACGAGGCCGAGCTGGTCGGACACCGTCTGCGCGCTCATGTCGAGCTCCGCGACGTCGTCCTTGATGGCCTGGACGGCGTCGTCGTCGAGCGAGGCGTCGAAGCGGGCCGTCGCCACCGCGTACAGCGGTCGCTGGTCGACCCCGGCCGCCTGCAGCCCTGCGAGCTCGTCGACGAGCGCCGTGCTCGCGCCGCCGCCCCCGCCGAGCAGGCTCGGGTTCGTGACGCCCACGAGCTCGGCCTCCACCTCGTGCTGCTCGCCGAGCACGTCGGTGACGGCGAGCACGACCGTCTCGCCCACCGCGTCCTCCGCGTCGGCGAAGCCGAGCGGCTCGACGTACTCCTCGGGCAGCAGCACCTGGCGGGCGTCGCCGTCGGTGTCGAGCTGAGCGCCCGCGGCCAGGTCGGCGCGGGCGATGGACGCCGTCGGGGCGATGCTCAGCTGGTAGCGCTGGTCGTCGCCGCCGTCCACGGGCCGCACGTAGTCGACGGCGGTGGACCGGACGGGCTCGATGTCCGACAGTCCGTCGACCTGGGCGAGCTCGTCGAGCGCCGCCTCGGTGAGCGAGCCGCCGGCCCCGGCGCCCGGCAACGGCGAGGCCGCCTGCCCGCCCGTGGGAGTGGACGTGTCGGGGTCGTAGGCGGCCGGGCCGTCGGACGTGTCCTGCGCCGCCGCGGTCACGACGAGGACGTCGTCGGCGCCGAGGGAGTCCACCTGCCGGGTCACGTAGTCGGTGACGCCCGCGCCCAGCGCGGTCGTGAGGGTGAGGGTGAAGGCGCCCACGAACAGCGCGAGCACCGTGAGCGTGGTGCGCAGCCGGCTGCGGAACGTGTTGGCGACGGCCGAGCGGACGAGGTCGGTGGTCCTCACGCCGCCACCTCCTCGTGCGCGTGCAGGCGGCCGTCCCGGACGAGGACCCGGCGGTCGCAGCGCGCCGCGAGCTCCTCGTCGTGCGTGACGACGACGAGGGTGATGCCGCGCTCGCGGTTGAGGGCGAACAGCTCGTCGGCCACGAGGGCCCCGGTCGTGCTGTCGAGGTTGCCGGTCGGCTCGTCGGCGAAGAGCACGTCCGGCTCGGTGACGAGCGCGCGCGCGATGACGACGCGCTGCTTCTGCCCGCCCGACAGCGCGGTCGCCCTGTTGCCGGCCTTGTCGGCGAGCTGCAGCTGCTCGAGCACCGCCGTGCCGCGGCGGCGGCGCTCCGCCGTCGGCACTCCGGCGATGGTGAGCGGCAGCACGACGTTGTCGAGCACCGTCGCGCTCGGCACGAGGAAGAACTGCTGGAAGACGAAGCCGAAGCGCTCGTTGCGCAGCCGACCGACCTGTGTCGGGCGCAGGTCCGTGGCGTCCTGGCCGTCGACCAGCAGCCGGCCCTCGTCGGGCCGGTCGAGCAGGGCGAGGACGTGCATGAGCGTCGACTTGCCGGAACCGGACTTGCCGACGACGGCGAGGGACTCGCCGGTGCGGACGTCGAGGCTGACGTCGTCGAGGGCCTGGAAGCGGCTGCTGCCGCTCCCGTACCACTTGGACACGTGCTCCAGGCGGATTAGGGGCCGCACGGGTGGAGAGGCAGGAGTTGTCATGCGGGTAACTGTAGGGCGCTATTGCAGTTACTGCAATAACTTTCTTACGCCGCCGCCACAACGACACCGCGACACCCCTCACGCGGCGTCCCGCACTCCGCCGACGCGTCGGCGGTGTCGTCGTGGTGCGGGCACGACGCGTTGGGCCACCGCGCCCAGCACCTGCTCCGCGACCCAGGCCGGCCGACGGAGCACGTGCTCGAAGGCGAACCGACGCGTCAGCCAGCCCGCCGCCTGCAGCTCGTCGTGACGCGCCAGGTCGCGGGCGAAGGCCCGTCGGGTGCCGTGGACGCCGTAGCCGTCCGCCTCGAGGGCGACCCGACGGTCTGGGTCGCCGAGGTCGACGACGGCGAGCAGCCCGGGCCCCGTCACGACGAGCTGCGGGATGAAGCCGCGCAGGCCGGTGCCGAGGACGACGGCCCGCAGCGCCGACTCGAACGGGTTCGCGGCCCGACCGTCCGCGAGCCGGACGACACGTCGAGCGGCGACGGCACCCGTCGTCCGCGTCACGTCGGCGAGGGCGCACAGCTCCTCGCGCCGCACGTGGCCGGCACGCAGCGCCGAGTCCGCCACCGCAAGGGCCGCAGGCAGCGGCAGGGTCCGTGCGCAGTCGAGCACGGTGCGCAGCGGCGAGGTCACGCCCGCCGCGAGCTCCGCCTCGTCCAGCGTCGTCGCGAACCACCGCGTGCCTGGCAGATCGCCGTGCTTGTGCCCGCGAGGCAGCGTGAGGTGCAGCCGGTCCGGCTGGTGGAGCACGCCCCAGCCGTGGTGGACCGCCGCGCTCAGGTGCGACAGGCACCCCCGCGCGCCGTGGGCGGCGGCCAGCTGCTCGTCCAGGCCGGGCAAGCCGTACCGGTTACGACCGAGGCGCACTACCGCGCCCGAGGCGACCGCCCGGCGCAGGGCGTGGCGCCCCGTCAGCCGGACGACGCGCCGGTACGGCGCCACGCCTCCTGCGGCGGCGAGCACCTGGGTCGGGGACAGCGGCACCGGCCCACTGTCGCGGGCGGCGCGGCGCCGTGACGGGCCTCGTCCACAGGCGGCCCAGCTGTCCACAGCCCGCGCGCCGCCACGGCGACACCACCGACCGCGCGGGCGGCCACGCAGGACGCGTCACGGGCATCGGCGATGTCGTCGTGGCGGCGGCAGCTCGCCCAGGGCTCAGCGCCAGGTGACCTCCGCCGCGCCCGCGTCGTCGACGGCCACCGCGAGCGGGTCGCCGCCCGCGCGCAGGCCCTCGACGACCGTGGCGCCGAGCGGCCACGGCGCGACCGGCGAGGCCGACACGTGCCCGGCGGGGACGTCGACGGACAGGCCGAGCACCGAGGACAGCAGCGTCACCGCCGCGGCCGCGGACCACGCCTGGGGCCGGCACGCCGCGGGGTAGGGGACCGGCACAGGGTGGGCCGAGCGCGCGTCGCCCGCGAACAGCTCCGGCGGACGGCCGTCGAAGGCGTGCAGCGACGCGAGCAGCGCCTCGGCGACCGGCGCCACCTCCGCACGGCCCTCCGCCGCGAGGCCCGCGAGGCAGATCGCGGTGTCGTGCGGCCACACCGACCCCACGTGGTACCCGGTGGGGCTGTACCCGGCCGCCGCGCTCGACATGGTGCGGATGCCGAAGCCGCTCAGCATGTCCGGTGCGACCAGGCGGCGCGCCACGGCGTCGACGCCGTCGGCGTCGAGCAGGCCGGTCCCGAGCAGGTGGCCGACGTTGCTCGTGAGCGACACGACCGGCCGCTTGTCGCCGTCGAGGGCGATGGCGGGGAACGGCCCGACCGCGTCCTCGACCCAGAACCGCCGCGCGAACTCTGCGCGCAGCCGTCCGGCCCACTCGCGGTAGCGGTCGGTGCCGCCACGGCCGAAGCGCTCGAGCAGGTCCGCGCCGCGCAGCGCGGCGGCGTAGGCGTAGCCCTGGACCTCGCACAGCGCGACGGGCGGGTGCGCGAGCGAGCCGTCGACCCGGCGGACGGCGTCCCCGGAGTCCTTCCACCCCTGGTTCGAGAGGCCGTGCCCGGACGTGTCGACGTACTCCAGCAGGTGGTCGCCGTCGGCGTCGCCGTGCTCCACGAGCCAGGTAAGCGCGCCCTCCAGCGCCGGCAGCAGCGGCGCGACCTCGTCGTCGCCCAGACCCCAGCGGTGCGCGTCGTGGAGGGTGAGCGCCCACAGCGGGGTCGCGTCGATCGTGCCGTAGTAGACCGGCGGCAGGGACCGGTCGGCCGAGCCGACGACGTGCGCCTCGGCCGCGAGGTGGAAGGCCTGGCCGCGCACCTCGTGGAGGATCTTGCCGGGCTCCTCGGCCGTGTCGGGGTCGACGCCGCGGCCCTGCCGGCGGGCGAGCACCCGCAGGGTCGAGGCGGCCAGCTCGGTGCCGAGCGGCAGCAGCATGCGCGCCGCCCACAGGGAGTCACGACCGAAGAGCGTGAGGAACCACGGCGCGCCCGCGGCGAGGAACTCCTCGTCGCGGGCGTCCGCGGTCGCCAGGCGCAGCAGCCGCAGGTCGGCGACGGCCTGCTCGACGACGGGCGCGAGCCGCCGGTCCGCGCTGCGCAGCTCCGGGGCCGCCCAGGTGGCCGGCCGCGCCGGGCTCACGACGACCGCGTGGTCGTCGGCGAGCGAGACGAGGAGCTCGCGCGCCACCGTCCCGCCCGGCGCGACCTGCACGCGCCAGCGGACCACGACGACCGGCTCGGGCCCGTCGTGCTCGACCCGCGCCTCCGCGCCGTGCGCGCGCAGCCCGACCCGCACGGCGCCGTCGCGCCACACGAGCTCCGGGCCGACCTCGGTGGGCGGCGTCGCGGTGCCGCTGCGACCGGCCTTGACGTCGTCGAGGGGGGTGAGGTCGACCGCGACCCGCAGCTCGACGTCGCACTCGACGGCGCTCGTGGCGGTCGAGACGAGCGCGACCTGCTCACGGAGGAGCCCCGGCTCGACCTCGCGCCGGCGCTCGACCCGCACGGTGGGGTCGGGGCCCGGGTCGCCGAGACCCCGGGCGACGCCGAGGAAGACGTGCGCGTCCCCGCCGTCACCGTGGTGCCCGACGGGTGCGGGCTCCTCGCCGCCGACGGTCAGGACGCAGCGGGCGAGCATGCGGCGGTCGGCGTGCAGCACACCCTGCACGCCGCCGCGGCGGACCTGCCCGTCGGCGCCGGACCACGCCTGGGTCGGCGCCGCGAGCACGAGGACGAGGTCGTGCAGCCACGGCTGGCGGAGCGCTGTCCCGGTCGCAGGCGACCCCGTCGACGTCGCCGTCGTCCTGTCCCCCGTCGTGCCGTCCCCGTCGACGGCGTGCACCTGGCCCACGCTCCTCACCCTCTCCCAGCAGCCGCCGGGTGACACGGCGACGATCGTCGATATATGTTTTGAGCGCTCAAAGTTGAGCGCTCAAACCGTAGCGGTCCGCTCGAGGGGCCGCCAGGTCCGTGCGAGGAGGCCGGGATGACGACGGACGTGCCCCGCGCCCGCGGTGACCGCGCCGCCCAGGGACCCACGCTGGAGACCGTCGCCGCCCTCGCGGGCGTGTCGCGCCAGACCGTCTCCAACGCCCTGCACCGGCCGGACCGGCTCGCGCCCGCCACGCGGGACAAGGTGATGGCCGCCGTGCGCGAGACCGGCTACCGGCCCTCGCTGGCGGCCCGGCAGCTCGCGACGAGGCGGGCGCACGCGATCGCGGTGCGCGCCGACCAGCCGCAGGACGGCATCTCGGGCCTCGTGCTCGACGCGTTCTTCCACGGCCTCGCCGAGGCCGGGCAGCGCCACGGCTACCGCGTCGTGCTGTACGCGCAGCAGCCGGACGAGGCGGCGGAGCTCGCGCTCGTCGACGACGTCATCGCCGGCGGCGCCGCGGACGCCGTCGTGCTGACCGCGACCAACGTCCACGACTCCCGGCCGGCGGGCCTCGCCGCCTCGGGCGTGACGTTCTGCGCGTTCGGGCGACCGTGGGGCGTCGACGAGCCGCCGCACGACTGGGTCGACGTCGACGGCGCGCTCGGCACGGCGGCAGCCACGGAGCACGCCGTCGCCCGCGGTGCCCGTCGCGTCGGCTTCCTCGGCTGGCCCGACGACGCCGCGACCGGGCGCGACCGGCGCGAGGGGTGGGCGCGGACCGTGGCGGAGCGCGCGCTCGGCGAACCGGTCGAGGTGACCTGCGAGAACGACACGGACGCCGCCGAGCGCTGCACCACCGCCCTGCTCGCCCGCGACGCCGGGCTGGACGCCCTCGTCTGCGCGAGCGACACCCTGGCCCTCGGCGCGCACCGCGCGGCCCAGGCCGCCGGGCGGCGCCTGCTCGTCGTCGGCTTCGACGCCACGCCCGTCGCGGCGGCGCTGGGGCTGCCGAGCGTCGCGCAGCCCGTGCGCGAGGCCGCCCACACGTGCCTGGAGCTCCTCCTGCCCCGGCTGCGCGGGGAGGACCCGCCCCCGCGCGGGGTCCTGCTCGCCCCGACGCTCGCGGTGCCCCGCGGCGGCCCCGCCGGGGGGTGGTGAGCGGCTCCTCCCGTCACCGAGACGCGACCGGACCGGACCGGACGCCGTCCGCGCCGTCGAACCCGCACCACACCGGACCACCACGAAGGAGTGACACCGACATGAGTCCCACCCTGACCCGTGCGGCGCGACCGCGCCGCGTCGCCTACCTCGCGCTCGCCGTCGCCGGGGTGACCGCGCTCGCCGCGTGCGGCGGCAGCGGCTTCGAGGACGACCCCGCCGCCGAGGGCGGCGACGACGCCGGCGGTGGTGCCTCCGCGCCCGCCGGCGAGGCCGCCGGCGAGGTGGAGGGCGCCGAGCTGCAGGTCCTCATCGCCTCCAGCGGCGAGGCCGAGACCCAGGCCGTCACCGAGGCCGCCCAGGCGTGGGCGGACGAGAACGGCGCCACCGTCGAGGTGCTGCCCGCGCAGGACATCACGCAGGAGCTGTCGCAGGGCTTCGCCGCCGGCGACCCGCCGGACCTTTTCTACGTCGACGCGGGCGCCTTCGGCGACTACGCCGCCAACGGCAACCTGTACCCCTACGCCGAGCAGCTCGCCGACAACGAGGACTTCTACCCCTCGCTGCGCCAGGCGTTCACCTACGAGGGCACGCAGTACTGCGCCCCGAAGGACTTCTCCACGCTCGCCCTGCAGATCAACACGGCCGCTTGGGAGGCCGCCGGGCTCACCGACGAGGACATCCCCAGCACGTGGGAGGAGCTGCAGGCGGTGGCCGAGCAGCTCACGACCGACGACCAGGCCGGCCTCGTCATCGGCCAGGGCCGCGACCGCGCCGGTGCGTTCCTCGTGCAGAACGGCGGCTGGTGGCTGGACCCCGAGACCGGCGAGGTGACGGCGACGAGCGAGGCGAACGTCGAGGCGCTGCAGTACGTGCAGGGCCTGCTCGAGAGCGGCGTCGCGGTGCTGCCGGCCGAGGTCGACTCCGGGTGGGGCGGCGAGGCGTTCGGGACCGAGCGCGCCGCCATGACCATGGAGGGCAACTGGATCCGCGGGGCCATGAGCAACGACTACCCCGACGTGGAGTACACGGTCGTGGAGCTCCCCGAGGGCCCGGCCGGCAAGGGCACCCTGCAGTTCACGCAGTGCTGGGGCATCGCGGCGGAGTCGCCGGACCAGGCGGCCGCCGTCAGCCTCGTCGAGCACCTCACGTCGCCGGAGCAGCAGATCGCCTTCGCCGAGGCGTTCGGCGTCATGCCGAGCCGCCAGGCCGCGGAGGAGGAGTACGTCGCCGCCTTCCCCGACGACGCCCCTTTCATCGCCGGTGGCGAGTACGGCCAGGGCCCGGTCAACCAGCCCGGCCTCCAGCCTGCGCTCGCCGACCTCGACTCCCAGCTCGCGCAGCTGGAGACGACCGCGCCGGAGCAGATCCTCGAGTCGTTCCAGACCAACGCCGAGGCCGCGCTCCAGCAGTGACCCACCGGCCGGTCGGTCCCGCCCGGGACCGGCCGGCCCGCACCGCACCACCGGCCTCGAGGAGGAGCCATGGCCCACGGCGTGCAGCAGCGAGCCGCCGACGACAGCCGGGCGGCGGACCCGTCCCGGCCCGCCCGCCCGCCCGACCGCCGCAGGGGCGGCATCAACGGCCGACAGGGCCTGGCCGGCTGGCTGTTCGTGACCCCCACGGTCGTCGTGCTCGGCCTCTTCCTCTTCGTGCCCATCGTCATGGCGCTGTGGGTCTCGGTGAGCGACTGGACGGGCCGCGGCAGCCCGTTCTCCTCGCAGGTCGGCTTCGTGGGCCTCGACAACTACGCGCAGCTGTTCACCGAGCCCGGGCTCACGCGCAGCGACTTCATGACGAGCATCCGCAACAACATCTACTACGTGCTGCTCGTCGTGCCGGCGCAGACCGTGCTCGCGCTCTTCCTCGCGACGGTCCTCAACAACCAGCTGCTGAAGGCGCGCGGCTTCTTCCGCAGCGCCTTCTACTTCCCCTCGGTGACGAGCTCGGTGGCGATCAGCCTCGTCTTCCTCTTCCTCTTCACCGGCACCGGGGCGGTCAACACCGTGCTCGGCTGGTTCGGCATCGACGCGCCGACGTGGTTCTCCGACGCGCGCGGCCTGCTGCACCTGTTGGGCGACGGGCTCGGGCTGTGGGAGACGGGCTCGCCCCCGGAGGCGCTCACCGGTACCCAGGTGCTCGGCCTCTCGCTGTGGGAGTGGCTCGCCGGCCCCAGCGTGGCCCTGTGCGTGATCATCATCCTCGTCGTCTGGACCACGACGGGCACGTTCCTCCTCATGTTCCTCGCCGCGCTGCAGGACGTCCCGGTCGAGGTCGAGGAGGCGGCCCTGGTCGACGGGGCCAACCGCTGGCAGCGCTTCCGCGCCGTCACGCTGCCGCACCTGCGACCGACCGTGCTCCTCGTGCTGACTCTCGGCCTCATCGGCACGTGGCAGGTCTTCGACCAGATCTACGTGATGTCGCAGGGGGCACCGGCCAAGACGACGCTCACCCCGGCCTACCTGTCGTACTTCTACGCCTTCGAGTCGTTCCAGTGGGGCATCGCGGCGGCCATGTCGTTCGTGCTCTTCGCGATCATCTTCGTCCTCACGACACTGCAGCGCTGGCTGTTCCGCGACAAGGACGCCATCGCCCAGCGCAGGGCGGACCGGCGTCGCCGCAAGCAGCGCAAGGGCCCCCACGAGAGCCAGGCGTGGGGCCTGCAGCACGCCAACACCTCGACCAGCCAGACCGGAGGAGGAGTCGCATGAGCGTCGTCGCCGGCCGCAACGCGGAGGAGGCCACGGGCCGTGTCGAGGGGGGCACCCGCCCCGGACGGCGGACGGCGCGCAGCCGCGTCGCCCTCCTGCTCGGCTACGCCGTCCTCATCCTGTTCTCGCTCATCTACCTGTACCCGTTCGTCATCCAGCTCGTCACGGGCTTCAAGACGGACGCCGACGCCGTCGCCAACCCGCTGGCGCTCGTGCCGTCGCCGTTCACGACGGAGGCCTTCGCCGAGCTGCGACGCGCCGACTTCCCGCTGTGGGCGCTCAACTCCACGGTCGTGGCGGTCCTGGTGACGGCGGGGCGGGTGTTCTTCAACTCCCTCGCCGGCTACGCGCTCGCCCGCATCAGGTTCAAGGGCCGCGACGCCGTCTTCACCGCGGTCCTCGCCGTGCTCGCGGTGCCCGGCGTCATCCTGCTGATCCCGAAGTTCCTCGTGCTCAATCAGCTCGGGATCTACGACACCTACACCGCGCTCGTCGTCCCGCTGCTCGTCGACGCCGCCGGCGTCTTCATCATGAAGCAGTTCTTCGAGTCCATCCCGGTCTCGGTCGAGGAGGCCGCGCGCATCGACGGCGCGAGCACCTTCCGGATCTTCTGGTCGGTGGTCCTGCCGATGGCGCGCCCGGCGCTCATCACGGTCACGATCCTGTCCTTCCAGGGGTCGTGGAACGAGCTGCCGCACTTCATCGTCGCCAGCCGCGACCCGGACCTGTACACCCTGACGAAGGGCGTCGCGAACCTCACGAGCGGGCAGCTGGGATCCGGTCAGCAGTACCCGGTGACCATGCTGGCAGCGCTGCTCATGACGATCCCCGTGGCGGTCGTCTTCATCGTCTTCCAGCGCTACTTCGTCCGCGGCGGGACGGCGGGGGCGGAGAAGGGCTGAGCCCGACCGGCGGTGCCCAGGCTCCACGCGCGCGAGCCCGGCGGGGTGGCCGTCCGGGTGACGGTCGTGCGGGGCCCGGGGAATAGGACGAGTTGCTTTACGCTTCAACCTCACGTCCTGACATGCACCACCGCCCTGGGAGCACAGCATGACCGACACCATCGAGACCACGCCGGCGATCGCCGACCTCACCGGTACCTACACGATCGACGCCTCGCACACCCGCGTCGGGTTCACCGCCCGCCACGCGATGGTGACGAACGTGCGCGGCCACTTCTCCGACGTCGAGGGCACCGTGACCGTCGACGCCGCGAACCCGCAGAACAGCTCCGCCTCCGTGACGGTGCAGATCGCGTCGGTGAGCACCGGCTCCGCCGACCGCGACGCCCACCTGCGCTCGGGCGACTTCTTCGACGCGGAGACCTACCCGACCATGACCTTCCGCTCCACCGGCGTGGAGGACGTGGACGTGGCCGACGGCACCTTCGTCCTCGTCGGCGACCTCACCATCAAGGACGTGACCAAGCCCGTCCGCATCGAGCTCACCTTCGACGGCTCGGCCAAGGACCCCTTCGGCAACCTCCGCGCCGGCTTCGAGGGCAAGGCCGTCGTCAACCGCAAGGACTGGGGCCTCACGTGGAACGCCGCGCTCGAGACCGGCGGCGTCCTCGTCTCCGAGAAGATCAAGCTCGACTTCGACGTGTCGCTCGTCCGCAACGCCTGACGGCTCCGGCCGCCGCCCCGAGGGCGGGCACGCACCGGTGACCGGTCGTGCCCGCCCTCGCGCATTCGGAGCAGGGCCCCGGTTACCGCCTCGGGGCAGGGGCGGAACTGCTTGCATGACCGCGTGGGACAGCAGTGGCCGGACGCCCTCTCATCGGCGCTGAGTCGCTACGGGGACTTCTCCGGCCGCTCGCGACGACGGGACTACTGGCTCTTCGTGGCGTCCTACAGCGCGCTCACCGTCCCCACGTGGACGATCGGGTGGTCGCTGATCGCGGGAGCCGTGGTCGTGTGGGCCGCCGAGGTCACGGTTCTGGCCGCCTGGTGGGTGCTCGTGGCGACGACGCTCTCCCTCGCCCTGCTCGTGCCGTCCTACGCCCTGGCGGCCCGCAGGCTGCAGGACCTCGGCCGCAGTCCCGTGTGGCTGCTCCTCAACGTCGTGCCGTACGCGAACTACTACGTGGTGTACCTGTGCGCGCTCGACGGGACGCCCGGCGCGAACCAGTACGGCCCGGACCCGAAGGGCAGGTCGTACGCGCCACAGCCCTACCTGTCCTCGCCGTCGCCCTGGCCGAGCTCTCCGCCGCAGCCGTACCCGCCCTGGCTCCACCGGCCCCCGGCCTGACCTCGCGTACCCCGGGTCCGGCACGCCCCGTCACCGGCGCCCACGCCGCTCACGCGTCCGGGGGACGTGCCGACGAACCGCCTCCGAGCCGGCGCTCCGGCTGCTGGGATGAGCACGGTCCGACCGGGCTCGCCGGTCGCCACAGCAGGGGGTACCCCGTGTCGTTCGGTCAGGCCGTCTCCTCCGCGCTGCGCCGGTACGCGACCTTCACCGGTCGTGCGCGCCGCTCGGAGTTCTGGTTCTTCTACCTGTTCTTCGTCCTGGTGTACGGCGCGCCGTACCTGGCCGGCACCGTCGTGCTCGCTGCGGGCACCGACCCGCTGACGGGTGAGCCGACGCGCTCCGCGGCGGCCGTCGGGCTGCTCCTGATGGGGGTGGCCGTCCTCATCGGCCTCGCGCTGACCATCCCGACGCTCGCCGCGACGGTCCGCCGGCTGCACGACACCGGCCGCAGCGGCTTCTGGTACTTCATCGGCTTCGTGCCGTTCGTCGGCGGGCTCGTCCTGCTCGTCATGCTCGTGCAGCCGTCGCAGCCGCATCCCAACGAGCACGGTCCCGACCCGACCGCACCGGCGCCATGGTCGCCGCCGGTGCCGGGCGGCGCGCCAGCCGCGTGGCAGCCGCAGGCGTCCTACGCCCCGCCCGTCGTCGACCACGGCTACGTGCCGGGCCGCACGATCGTGCCGGGGTCCGGTCGAAGGGCCTAGGGCCCGCTGACCGTCACAGCACGTCGCGGTCCTCGTCGTGCTGCACGCCGAGCGCATGCAGCGCCTCCTCGAGCACGCCCATGACGGCGAGGGTGTCGTCGAGCGGCATGACCTCGGACTCGGTGAGACCGGCGCGCAGGCAGCGGTGGACCTCGTCCAGCTCGTGGGCGTAGCCGGTGCCGCGCGCCGGCGCCGTGACCTCCTGCGACTCCTCGACCGAGCGGCCGTCCCGGCGGCGGTGCACGACGAGGCGACCGGGGTGGTGGAACCGGGGCGGCACCTCGAGCCAACCCTCGCTGCCGAACACGGCGGCCACACCGGGCAGCGGCGACAACAGCGAGCACTGCGCGACGCCGTGGCGGCCGTCGTCGCCGGCGGTCCGCCACAGCACGGTCGCCTCGGCGTCCACGCCGTTGTCGGCGCGCGTCCCCGCGACCTCGACGGACGCGGGCGTGCCGCCGAGGACCATCTGCAGCCACGACACGGGGTACACGCCGAGGTCGAGCAGCGCCCCGCCGCCCTGCGCGGGGTCCCACAACCGGTCGCCGGCGTCGAACGGCACCCGCAGCCCGAGGTCGGCGCGCACCGAGCGGACCTCGCCGACCGCACCCTCGGCGAGCAGCTCGCGCATGCGCACGACGGTCGGCTGGAAGCGGGTCCACATCGCCTCCATGACGAAGCGCCCGCGGGCGCGCGCCGCGTCGACCACCTCGCGGGAGCCCTCGAGCGTGCACGTGAACGCCTTCTCCACGAGCAGGTGCTTGCCGCGCTCGAGCGCCGCGAGCGCGACCTGGTGGTGCTGGCGGTGCGGCGTGGCGACGTACACGACGTCGACGTCCGGGTCCTCGAGCAGCTCGAGGTACGACCCGTACGCCACGGGGGCGCCGTGGCGGTCGGCGAAGTCACGCGCGCGGTCGGCGCTGCGCGAGGCGACGGCGTGCAGCACCCCGTCGGCGGCGCACTGCTCGCGCAGGTCGGTCATCACCCCCTCGGCGATGCGCCCCGCGCCGATCACGCCCCAGCGGACGGGACGGTCGGCGACGGGCTCGAAGGACGGTTCCTGCGGCTGCGCGGTCACACGCTCAGGCTTCCACGCCCCGGGGGGCCCGCCGTCCGCGGCGTGCCCGGGCGCCCGGCCGGGAGCCGGCCGGGCGCCCCGCGGCGATCAGCGAAGGAGCTCCGGCGTCACCCACTCCTCACCCAGCACGTGGTGGGCGAGGAACGCGAAGACGGTCTGGTACCAGACGGTCGAGTGGTTGGGCGTGAGGATCCAGTGGTTCTCGTCGGGGAAGTAGAGGAACTTGTGCGGCAGGTTCCCCTGGTCGTCGGTGTCCTTGCTCGCGAGGTCCCACCACAGCCGCAGCGCCTCGCCGATCGGCACGCGGTAGTCCTTGTCGCCGTGGATGACGAGCGTCGGCGTCACCCAGTGCTCGACGTGGCGGTGCGGGCTGTGGTGCTCGGTCATCTCGGGGCTCATCTCGCGCTCCCAGTAGTGCGCGGCGTCCGTCGTGGCCGCGAACTGGTCGAGCGCGTACAGCGACGCGTGCGTGACGATCGCCCGGAAGCGGTCGGTGTGCCCGCCCACCCAGTTCGCCATGTAGCCGCCGAAGCTGCCGCCCATCGCCGCGGTGCGGGTCGCGTCGACGGCCTCGTGCGCCTCCGCGGCGTCGGTGACCGCGAGCAGGTCGGTGTAGGGCGCGTCGCCCCACCGCCCCCAGCCGCGGCGGATGAACTCCAGGCCGTACCCGGTCGACAGGGCGGGGTCCGGCAGCAGCACGGCGTACCCGCGCGCGACCGCGAGCCACGGGTTCCACCGCCAGCTCCACGCGTTCCACGACCCGAGCGGACCGCCGTGGATCCACAGCAGCAGCGGCGCGGGACGGTCCGCGTCGGCGGTGTCGGGCAGGCACAGCCACGCCCGGACGGGCGTGCCGTCCTCGCCGGTCGCCGTCACCTCCTCCACCCGGCCCGGCACGACCGGGGCGGGCACGGGCCCGCGCAGCAGGGTGGGCGTCTGGTGGGGGGTGACCGGGTCGAGCCGCACCGGCGCGGGCGGGGCGTCGACCGCGGCGCGCAGCGCGTACACGTGCCGGCCGTCGCGCGACACGACGACGTCGGAGTACGCGGCGTCGTCACCGGTCAGCTGGGTGACCTCGCCCGAGGCGACCTCGACGCGGAACACGGGCGCGCGGCCGTCGGAGTCGGCGGTGACGAGCAGCGCCTGCCCGTCCGGCGTCCACACGGGACGGTGCGACCACCGGTCCCAGCCCGGGGCCACCTCGCGGACCTCGACCGTCCCGTCACCGTCGTCGCCGTCCTCGCCGGGGCGCCCGAGCGGCGCGACGGCGAGGCGGTAGTCGCCCGGGTCGTCCGGCGTCGAGCGGCGGTAGACCTGCAGCGCGACGGTCGAGCCGTCCGGGCTGATGGTCGGCATCTCGTACTCGTGGTCGACGTCGGACAGCAGCGTGCGTCGCCGCCCGGAGGCGAGGTCGACGCTCACGAGGGAGAACCGGCTGACGGCCCGGCCCTCGATGGTGTCCCACGTGGTGACGGCGGTCCGACCGTCCGCCGTCACGTCGACGACCGCGTGCCGCAGGCCGTGGCCGACGTGACCGACCACCTGGCGCAGCTCCAGCTCCGGCTCGGTGCCGGTGGCGTCGAGCCGGCCGGCGAGCAGCCGCGGCGCGTCCGGGCCGAGGTCGCCGTCCCAGTACCGGACCGGGTACGCCTCGTGGAGGATCGCGGTGACCTTGCCGTCCTTGCGGGCCTTGCGGCGCTCCTCGTCGCTCTCCGCGGTGTCGTCGGCGCCGGGCAGCGTCGCGCTCGTCACGACGACGTCGCCGGAGTCGCGGGCGAGCGCGGCGACGTCCAGGCCGCCGGGGCGGGTCGCGACGACCGAGGCCTCGCCGCCGCCGGCCGGCAGGGCCCACAGCGCCGCGGGACCGTCGTCGTCGCCCTTGCTGTCCGGGTCCGGCCGCGCCGAGGTGAACAGCAGCGTCCCGTCGGAGGTGAAGCCGCCGAGCCGCTCGCCCTTCGCGCTGCGGGTGAGGCGCCGGGCCGGGCGCTCGCCCGTGGGGTCGACCTCCCACAGCGCGCCGACGAAGCGGTTCGCCTCGGGGTTGAGCGTCTGCAGGGCGGTGACGAGGCGGGTGCCGTCCGGTGAGAGCGCGAGCCCGCCGACCCGCGGCAGCGCCTGGTAGGCGTCGAGGTCGGCGAAGGGGCTCGTGCCCTCGCCCGGCTCCCCGGAGGCGCCCGAGGTGTCTGTGATGTCCGTCGTGGAGTCCGTCACGGCGGTCATGCTCGCACGCACCCCGGACACGGCCGCGGGGCGTCGGACGCCCGCCCCGCCGACCGCTCAGCCGACGACGAGGCCGACGGCGAGCACCACCATGACGACGGCGACGAGCCCGTCGAGCACGCGCCAGGCCCCCGGGCGCGCGAACACGGGCCGCAGCAGCCGCGCCCCGAACCCGAGCGCGGAGAACCACAGCAGGCTGCCGAGGACCGCGCCGCCCGCGAAGGCGACGCGCGCGTCGCCCCACGACTGGGCCACGGAGCCGAGCAGCACCACCGTGTCGAGGTACACGTGCGGGTTGAGCCACGTGAGGGCGACCGCCGTGCCGACGACGGGCAGCAGGCCCGCGGGTGGGGCGCCGTCGGCCGCCTCGAGCCGGCCCGGGTGCAGGGCCCGGCGCGCGGCGAGGACCGCGTAGGCGAGCAGGAACGCCGCGCCGCCCCAGCGGAACACCTCGACGAGGACGGGTACCGCCTCGATGAGGGCTCCGGCCCCGAGGACGCCCGCGGTGATGAGCACGGCGTCCGACACCGCGCAGACAGCGACGACCGCCGCGACGTGCTCCCCGCGCAGGCCCTGGCGCAGCACGAAGGCGTTCTGCGCGCCGATGGCGACGATGAGGGAGAGGCCCAGCCCGAGGCCGGCGAGGACGGCGGTCACGGCACCGACGGTAGGTCGACGGCGCCGATACAGACCAGCTCATGTTTCTGCAGGTGGTGAAGCGTTGCTTCATCATGTGATCATGGCGCTCGACCTGGACGGCACCCACCTCCGCTCCTTCGCCGCAGCCGTCGGGACCGGGAGCCTCGAGGCGGCCGCCGAGGCACTGCACGTCACGCCGTCGGCCATGAGCCAACGCCTGCGGGCGCTGGAGAACGCCGTGGGGCAGGTGCTGCTCGTGCGCAGCCGCCCGCTGCGGCCGACGCCGTCCGGCGAGGTGGTCCTCCGCCTGGCCCGGCAGGTCCTCGCCCTGCAGGACGAGGCCGCCGCCGAGCTGGGTGCGGGCGATGCCGGGACGGCTGCCGGCTCCGCTCCGGTGGTCGCCGTCGCCGTCAACGCCGACTCGCTGGCGACGTGGGTGCTGCCCGCGCTCGCGCCGCTGCTCGCGGGCACCGCACCCGACGGCGTCCTGCTCGACCTGTACCGCGCCGACCAGGACCGCACGCACCTGCTGCTGCGCGACGGCACGGTGACGGGCGCCGTCACCTCGCGGGCGGAGCCTGCCCCCGGCTGCCGGTCCAGACCGCTCGGCCGGATGCGGTACCGCGCCATGGCGAGCGCCGCGTGGGTCGAGCAGTGGTTCGCGGACGCGGGCCGGACGGCCCTCACGGACGCGGCGGTGGTGCTGACCCGGGCACCGATGGTGCGTTACGACTGCGACGACGACCTGCAGCACGTGGTCCTGCGTCGCGCCGGCACGACGACGGAGCCCCCGACGCACCTGGTCCCCGCAACCGGGGAGCACCTCGCCGCCGTGGGGCTGGGGCTCGGCTGGGGGATGGTGCCCGACGTCCGGCACGGTCGTCCGCTCGGCGCCCCGGACGGTCTGGTCCCGCTGCCCCTGCCCGGGGACACCGGGACGGTCGAGGTGGCGCTGCACTGGCAGTCGTGGCGGCTGCGCTCGCCGGCGCTCGAGCGGGTCGGCGACGCCCTCGCCGCGGCGGCCGACGACCGGCTGTTCCCGGCGGCAGGCGCCTGACCGCCCCCGGTGGGGAGGTGTAACGCCCGTCGGGCGTAGCGGTCGGCAGGCGGCGTGGCGGTTGGCAGGCGACGTGGCGCTTGGCAGGCGGCGTGGTCGCGATCCAGGCGCTGCGCGGGCTGGATCGCAGCCGCTGCGCCTGCCAAGGGCCGAAGCGCCTGCCAACCCAGGGGGTCGGGTCCGCGAGCCGCGGGGGACCACGGACGCGTCAGGAGCGGCGGTCGGCCTCGCCGAGCCGCGCGAGCATCTCGTTGTACGCGCGCAGGTCCGCGTCGTCGTCGCGGGCGGCCTTGCGGTCGCGGCGACGGGCCTCACGGGTGTCGTCGGCCACCCAGCGGATCGCGACGAGCACGGCGACGAGGATCGTCGGGACCTCCCCGACCCCCCACGCGAGCGCGGCGCCGTAGCGCTGGTCGGCGAGCGGGTCGCGGCCCCAGCCCCGGTCGGCGGCGACGGTCTGCCAGTACTCCGGCTGCAGCACCTGGGTCGCGTCCATGAGGGAGATGCTGAAGAAAGCGTGGAAGGCGATCGTCGCGAAGAGGATGAGCAGCCGCAGCGGGTACGGCGTGCGCCGCACGCCGGGGTCGGTGCCGACGAGCGACCACACGAACAGGTAGCCCGTGAGCAGGAAGTGCACGTGCATCGCCTCGTGCCCGTAGTGCGTCCGCAGGGCGATGCCGAACAGCGGCGAGTAGTAGAACGCCACGAGGCTGCCCGCGAAGAGCGTGGCCGCCGCGACGGGGTGGGTGAGGAACCGCGTGACGGGCGCGTGCAGCCCCCACAGCAGCCACTCCCGCGCGCCGCGCGAGCCGTCGGCGCGGGGGCGCAGCGCCCGCAGCGCGAGCGTGACGGGCGCGGCGGGCACGAGCAGCAGCGGCGCCACCATGCTCATCGTCATGTGCTGGAGCATGTGCGCGCTGAACAGCCACCGCCCGTACGTCGACAGCCCCGAGCTCGTGACGAGGAGCACCACCGCCAGGCCCGCGAGCCACAGCAGCGTGCGCCACACCGGCCACGCGTCGCCCCGGCGGTGCAGGCGCCGAACGCCCAGGAGGTAGCCGGCGCCGAGCAGCGCGACGACGAGGACCCACAGCAGGTCCGGCCGCCACTCGGTGAGCAGCCGGAGCGGGGTCTGCGGCGGCGGTGTCGCGTAGCCGACGAGCACCTCGGCGGGGCTCCACCGCGCCGGGGCCTCCGTGTCGGACACGGGCGGCGACGTGCCGGCGAGCGCGACGGCCACCCCGACCGTCGTCGCCATCACGAGCAGCTCGACGGCGACCAGGCGCCAGAACGACCGTGCCCCGCCGTCGGCCAGGCGCGGGAGGACGGCGCGGCGGTGGGCCCAGCCGATGCCGACGAGCACGGCGACGAGGACGGTCTTCGCGAGCAGCAGCGCGCCGTAGCGCGAGAGCAGGTCCCCCGGGGCGGCGAGCCGGGTCGTCGCGTTCGCGAGACCCGACAGCGACACGAGGACGACGGAGGCGAGCGCGAGCGGCGACCAGCGCCCGACGGCGGAGGCCAGCGCGGCACCCTCGAGCCGGCCCCGCAGGGCCACGAGCGCGAGCAGGCCGCCGACCCACACACCGGTGCCGAGCAGGTGCAGGCCCATCGCCGTCACCGCGGTCTCGTGCCCCTCGGCGCTGCCGGAGTGCCCGAGCAGCGCGACGGGCAGGACGCCCGCGAGGACGAGCACGAGCGCGAGCGCGCTGCTGCGCGGGCCGGTCGCCCCCGCGGCGACGGTCGCGGCGGCGGCCGCGAGCAGGACCGTCGCGAGCAGCGACTGCCCCACCTCGAAGCCGGTGAGGAAGCCACCGAGCTCGGCCCCGAACTCCGGCGCGGTGGGCGGGGTACCCGACACGCTCGCGTACGTCAGGACGAGGACGCCGAGCGCCGCGAGCGCCCACACCGCGGCGCCGGCGGTCGCGACGTGACGACCCCGCGCGGCCGCCGGGGACTCGACGGGCAGCACGGCGCACACGAGCACCATCGCCCCGACGGCGAGCGCGAGGGCGAGGTCGTGGACCGCCTCCACCGCCGGCAGGCCCCACCGGACGAGCGCGCCCGGGTCCGCGAGGCGGGTCGCCTCGCGTGGGGACAGCAGGACGGCCACCACCCCCGCGGCCACCACGGCCCCGACGAGGACGAGGACGAGCGGCACGCGGGTCGCGGGCCGGGCGGGCACGCTCGTCCCGCCGCCGCGACCGCTCGGGGCGCCGTCCGTGCCGCCGGAGCCCGGCGCGGCGCCCGCCGACGCGGCGGCCGGGG